>JAKJAE010000086.1:5100-9360 GCA_022707665.1 Chloroflexota bacterium | reverse complement strand
TGGCTGGATGGGGCGAACCTCGCGTGCCCTGCCACTGCCGCGGCGTTTGGATTTCGCCCGCTCCCCGCTGGTCTCGAGTCAGGGCAAGGGCTGGTCGGTTTCGGGATCGTCGCCGATCCTATAGTCGGACAGCGAATGTTCGCCGCACTGCCGCGCCTGGAGTCACAGAGCCTAAAGGGACTACACCTTTGTTCCCTCGAAGATGCCGAGACTGTGCCAGACATCGTTGTGGTCGAGGACGAGGTAGAGGCTCTCATGTGGATCGCGCTGGCGTATCTCCATGCCACTGGAGGCGAACGCGTGCAGAGCTCGACTGCTGTTCTGCAGGCCACTTGTGTGGACTGCGCTATTGTCCCCTACCTTGAGCAACGTCTCAACTTCACATATGGCTGCTATGGGTGCCGTGACGCCACCGACCTGGGGCGCAACGACGCAGCCTCGGGTTTCCCGGTTCGATGGTTGCCGGACATCGTGACGCATCTTACCTACCTCTCGGATAAGGCGATGCCCGCTGCGCGCTCCAAACGGGCCTGGGTCGTGCTATCCCGAGACGCAAGGATGTAGATGCAGACGTGCATCGCTGGATCTGCCCAACTGAGCGTAAAGCCTTCCCAAGGAGAAAGAACATTAGCGTGTCCACACTCTACATCTCGGGTAGCCCAAGGAAGCACAGCAATACTGACTATCTCCTGCGCTTGCTCCAGGAGCAGCTAGGGGGTGAGTTTCACAAGCTAACCGACTACGACATCAAGCCCTGTTGCGCCTGTTGGGCGTGTCGAAAGAAGGGCGCCTGTATCATAGATGATGATATGGCCAAAATCCTCATGCCGCGGATCTTCGCCGCCGATGCTATTGTCCTTGGGTCGCCCGTCTACTTCAACAATGTCACAGCGCAGCTAAAAGCGTTCATCGACCGGACGTGGTGCCTCAGAGGCGAGCTAAGGGACAAAATTGGCGCAGCGGTTGTTGTGGGACGGGGATATGGGGCCGAGAGCGCGATCACGGCGATCAATGCGTTCTTCTTGAAGCACGAGATGATCGTTGCGAATCGCGGCATCTCAGGCGTCGCGTTTGAATCAGGAAGCATCGCTGAGGACGTGGAATCCATTGAGTCTGTCGCGACTCTGGTGCGGCGCTTGCGGGAACTGCTGCTGGCTGGCGATCAGGCCCATACGGCACGAACGGGGATCTAGACCACCGCAAGCCGTTACCCCCTCGCCGCCGCCAGTCAAGGATTTGTGAGGGAGCACGGGGAGAGGGAGCTATTAGTGGAGAAGGGCTACACCTCTATGTCGTAGCCCGTTGTGTCGATCACGGCGCGCAAGCTGTCTCACTGACTTGTGACCCATCGGCCTCGAGTCGCTGGTGCCGATGGCTTGCATTGACCCGCTCCAAGTTATGGAGCAGTCAAAGATGATCTCGTGCATGTACAGGTCTGCTGCGCGAGCTCGCCAGCAACTTCCCTGCAGCGCAGGCAACCGAGGCCCCAGTGGTCAATTCGGTGATGAGGGCAACCCAGACGGCGATCACACGCCTTGACCTCGCGCTTCCACCTTCAGCCGCTCCAGGATCTCCTGTTTCAGAAATCCTTTCCCGACTTGCCGCGGCTACCTTTGGGCTCAGGGCGCTATTCGGTGTCCCAAGGCGCACGGGGCTTGCCTGCGCATCACTCCCTTAGTGGCTTACGGCGTTCGGCCTGCTGGCGCTTGATGACCTGGGCCGCGCCGCGAAAATGGGTGGGATCGCTGATCTGGCGACGTGCTGGTTTCCCCAGCCCGGGCCGGATGAGGCGAACCAGCTTGTCGACGTCGGCCTGTTTGGGCACCTGGGGGCGGAGCGCAAGCCCCAGGGCATAGTTCGAGGCGCCGTCGGCCCAGTCCCATTCCATCCGCAACTCGTCGGCCTTGGAGTGATAGGCTCGCTTGTCCCAGGCCTTGGCCGACTGCTCGGCATCCTCGTAGATGGTGTGGAGCGCGGTCCCTGCGACCGACAGCAGGTCGCGAACCAGCTCCGGGTCCTTCTGGATCTGTTCGGGTACGTGCACGGTCAGGATCTCAGCCACGACCCTTAGCTGTTGATTTCTTTCCTTGATTGCCACAGTGTGCTTCCCTTGATGGAGTTTTAGCCGCCGGGCAAGCGGGAGCGGATGGCCTCCTTGGCCTGTGATCCCAACCGACTCAGTTGCCCGAGCTGTTGCTCGATCTGTTGGGCCAATCCCACGTGCTCGCGCTCGATGTAGTAGGCAACGCCGATGGATCCGGGGCCGGCGTGGACGCCGAGTTCGACGGGTACGCGCATCAGGTAGCTTTCGACGCAGTTGAGCCGGGACTTCAGCGTGTCGAGCAGGCTGTGTCCCTCCTGTTCATCCTCGGCATAGTGGACGGTCAAGTGAACCGGATCGTCCTTGGCTTCGTCAACGGTGCGCTCGACCAGGGCCTCGAGGCCCTTGCTCCGTCGTCGGGCCTGGCCGATCAGGCTGACCTTGTTGTTTTGGACCCGCACCAGCGGTTGGATCTTGAGGAGGCTGCCCACTTTCCCGGCGGTGCTTGACAGCCGCCCCCCCTTAAGGACGTAGCTGACGCTCTCCAGAAGGGCGAAGACACCGGCGTTGGGAACTGCGGCTTTGGCCTTGGCGATCACGCGATCCAGGGCGTCGCCCTCGGCTGCAGCCCGCGCCGCTTCCAGCGCAACGAATCCCTCGCCCATCGCGGTGGTTTCGGTGTCGACCACCACGACCGGTACGGGGCTATCCTGAGCCGCCAGTTCCGCCGCATTGCAGGTGCCGCTCTGTCTGCTGGTTATGTGGATGGAGACGATGCCCTTGGCCCAGGCTGCAAGGCTCTTGTAGATCTCGGTGAACTTGGCCGCGGCCGGCACGCTTGTGTGGACTTCCATTTCGGGGTTGGCCCGCACTCTCCGGAAGAACTCGGGGGGTCCAATGGTTTCGCCAGAGATGAAGGTTTCTCTTCCGAGCTGCACCCAATAGGGCACGACCCTGATGCCGTAGCGTACCAGCAATTCGTTCGGAATGCTTGCGGCAGAATCCGTGACGACTGCAACGGTGGCGTTAGGTTCCATGTGCCCCTCCTGCTCGCGATTGTCCCGGCATTCGTCGCCCGGGCAGTGCCTTTCCAGCATTGATCTTCGCCGGGAGTTCTGGTAGGATACACGTACTCTGAGCGGACCAGCTCCCGATAGCCTGAGTGTACCTATTTCGGGATGCGTTGCAAGCGGTCCCACTCCCGGACCGCTAAGGAGCGGGGGTGGGCGCACCATGCGGGAGGAGATGCATCGTGGCACGCACAGCCGTCTTTGCCGGCCTTGTCGTTGATGAGAATGATCGACCTGTAGCGGTGACTCAGGTGGGGCAGGATGCGTTCTACGTCGTGGATGATGAGGGCTTTCTGCGCCACGTTGCCTCGGAGTCCGTTGACCGCCACGTTCTGGTTGCCCTGCAGGAGGGTGTCCTCTCGAACCGGGAGGCCGTGGTCCAGGCGATGCTGGACTATCTGGGCAAGGACGATCTCTTCACCAAGGCTGCTGTGGAGAGCTCGCTTGGGCAGATGGGCGAGCAGATGCAGCAGTTGCTCAATGTTGGGCTGCCGGAAGAAGCGCGGCAGTGGCTGGGTCTGATGGGCTTTCGTGTGGTGATCGATGTGCACGGTGAGGTCATCAATCTCGAGATGCCCGGCGCCACTGAACCCGACGACGAATGATCTAGAACTCAACCGTAAACTCTGGCGTGGCCTTGAACAGGCCACACCGTTTTGTGTGGGAGGTGCGGGTGGATTGGGGTGCGTGGCTTTCAGCGTTCGGCCTGGTCTTCGTTGCTGAGTTGGGGGACAAGACGCAGTTGGCCGTACTTGGCCTGGCAAGCAAGTCCTCCGCTGCCTGGACCGCATTCAGCGGAGGTGCTGCTGCGCTGACCTGTGTCACCGCGATCGGGGTCCTGGGTGGCGAAAAGCTGTGTCAGTGGACTCCCGAGCGACTACTGCTGCGCATCTCCGCCGGCGCTTTCGTTGTGATGGGCGTGCTGATGGGGGCGGGAATCCTGTAACCGGGTGTCTTGGGATTTGGAGCGTGCGGGGCGGTGGACTCTAGCCACCGCCCCGCTTTTGTCAGTCAGGCCTGCGGCGAGACCTGGTTCTGGCGATTACCTCTGCCCGACCACATCGGGCGTCCGGTCTCATCGCGCAGCGTGATGCTTGTCCCTAGCGATAGGTTCTCGACGGTGCCGGCCTTGAACTCGCCGTCCTCGTA
>JAKJAE010000086.1:4844-5090 GCA_022707665.1 Chloroflexota bacterium | reverse complement strand
CCATTGCTGGCCCAGTCCGACGAGGATGTCACCTTGATCGTTTTTCACCGTCAATTCGCTATCTGAGACAATCACAGTCCCCTCAAGCGTTTCCCACGCGTGAGTCTCAGTGGCGGCTACTACCCCTGCACCCCGTCCCTGTCCGTAGGGAGATGCGGATATGTTCTCTGCCACGCCCGCGGCGCGACCGTAACCGAGCCCTCCGACAGAGTTCCATGCGCTCTCATCTGTGGCACGCCATCCGCC
>JAKJAE010000086.1:0-4771 GCA_022707665.1 Chloroflexota bacterium | reverse complement strand
GGCGCCCGCCACGGGCCTCCGTGCTTCTGATCTCCGAGCTGAGGCCCCGACCTGTGTCTGGAGGCACGTCCGCGGGTTTGGCCAGGATCGCGACCGAGCCACCCACGAGGACCAATAACAACCCAGCAATCATACCGATCTTTAGAACCTGTATCATCACATCATCTCCTCTCAAAAAGAGCTTCTCTCTATGCTGTCACTTCGTACGATTCCTGAGGCCGCAACGCGGGGACAATCCTCTTGTTCACCGGTCTGCGCAGCATGCGCTTGGTCACACAGACGATCCAGTTGAAGTGAAGCACGAGGTGCAAGCCTACGCCAGCCGTCATGACGAGACTCCCTAGAGTGTGTAGATCCTTCCATGTCTCACGGGAAATACCCACAAGCGCTACCTGGTAGGCATCGTTTCGCCCACCTTGATAGCCGCCAGATCCGACAAACAGAAGGACGATCCCCGTCACTGCAGCCATGACAAACGCCAGGCCAATCACGACATCGAGCCAGTAGTTCAGTGTTGTCTTGTTCACCCTTCTCCTCCTGATGGCACCCAAGCCGTGCATCTTTGAATAAATCACAGTCATAGGTTATCAGGGGGCGATGAAGGATCGATGAAAGCGAGGTGTGCATTGGGTGAAGATCACGCTTGAGCGAGGCAAGGGGGCATCCAGTATCGCGAGCTTCATGCCGGCGGGCAAGCCGGGGCCATCGCCATGTTTTCAAACGGGAATAAAAGCGCCCACGGCTCGGGGAGAGCACGTGGGCGCGCGTGACTTGAGAAGCGGTCCGGGACTACGCCGCAGGTAGCCAGAAGCAGAGGGTGAGTCCTCCACCGGGGGTGGTGGCGGCCCAGATGCGTCCCTCGTGCGCCTGGATGATTTGCTGCGCAATGGCCAGGCCCAGGCCCGAGCCTCCGGCGGCCCGGTTGCGCGAGGTTTCCCGCCGCCAGAAGCGATCAAACAGTCGTGTCAGATCTTCCTCGGGGAGGCCCGGACCATTGTCCGCGAAACAGGCCGTCACGCCGTTGTTCTGTGCCCTGAGGCTGATGTTCACGGCACACCCATCGGGGAGATGCCGGACCGCGTTGCCGAGGATGTTGTTCAGCACCTGGGTCAGTCGCGCATAGTCTGCGTGCACCAGGGGGAGTGCTGTATCTACCAGGGGTTCTGTCACCTGGATGGCCTTCTCGTCAAGTGCGTCGCGATGTGCCTCCAGGGCCCGTACCACCGCTTTGTGGAGGTCGAGCGGCTGTAGATCGAGCTGCAGTTGTCCCGCATCAGCCAGCGCCAGTGTTCGCAGGTCTTCCACAAGGCGATTGAGCGTGTGCACCTGGTCGAGCGCTGGCGCGATGTTCTCGGGCGTTGGATCGTACACCTGATCGGCCAGGGCTTCCAGCGAGCTTTGCAGGACGGCGAGGGGGTTGCGCAACTCATGGGCGATGTCGGCTGTCTGGGCGCGGCGGGCCGTTTCTGCCTGTTCGAGACTGCTCGCCATCTGGTTGAAGCTCGCCGCCAGCCGCGCGATCTCATCCTGGCCATGGACATCGACGCGGGTGTCGAACTTGCCCTGCGCGATGATTTCAGCGGTGCGAGTGAGCGATTGGACGGGTGAGACGATGCTACGGGTCAGGAGGCCAGCAATGACGAATGCGGCGATCGCCGCGGCGCTCCCGCCCAGCACCAGGGCCCAACGCAACCGTGCCAGATAGGCAGCAGCCGGCTCGTCGAGCGCCTGTATCATGCCCGGGCGCTCATCAAGGACCAGATAGCCGATCGTCGTATCGCCCAAGGTCAAGGGCATCGCGGCAGCGGTCTCAGACTGGCTAAGTTTGCCGCCTGGCTGACCGGACGTGTTGGCGACCACCGTCCGCTCGGCGTTGGCAACGCGATAGGATAGTGCCTGCTCCATCGGGGCTTCTATATTCCCGCGACCACGGCCCCTCATGGGAAAGACCAATTCCGGGAGGACTTGCTGCAGGCCGGTCCACCCTCCGCTCTCCTCATAGTAGGCGATGAGCGCCTGGGCCATGGTCGACGTGCGCCCGCTGTAGAGCGTCGCGTAGCGGCGGAGTGCCGTCTCCGAGCTATATCCGGCGATCAGGGCCACGGCGCTCACGGCGATCAGGATCACTACCCCGAAGGCCAAGAGCCACTTCTGCAGAAGGTTCATCGCATTCAGTCGTTGAAGCGGTAGCCGATCCCGCGAACCGTCCCGATGTAGACCGGTTCGGTGGGGTCATCTCCGAGCTTCTGTCGCAGGTTCTTGATGTGGACGTCGATGGTGCGCTCGTAGGCCTCGAAAGCCACACCCTGGACCGCCTCCAACAGATCTGCTCGCGAGAAAGCACGCCCGGGTGCACTCATCAATGTGGCCAGAAGGTCGAACTCGGTGGGCGTGAGATCCAACACTTTGCCCTCCTGGCGCACTTCTCGTCGTCCCTTATCGAGGGACACTCCATGCTGCTCCAGCACCTCGGTGGTGGGCTGTACGTTCTGTGCTCTTCGCAACACGGCGTGCACCCGGGCGACCAGCTCGCGAGGACTGAAAGGCTTGGTCACGTAGTCATCAGCGCCAAGCTCCAGTCCCAGGATGCGGTCCATCTCCTCGACGCGCGCCGTGAGCATGATGATGGCA
Organism: Chloroflexota bacterium; assembly: GCA_022707665.1. Taxonomy (GTDB): domain Bacteria; phylum Chloroflexota; class Anaerolineae; order B4-G1; family SLSP01; genus PWVB01. The sequence goes on along the minus strand of JAKJAE010000086.1, from coordinate 2,140 downwards.
ATGTCGGGGCGCTCGGCGCGAATCCGCCGTGTGAACTCGAGCCCGTCCATCTGGGGCATCTGCAGATCGAGCACGACCAGGTCCGGCTTCGCCTCGCGGGCCACGAACAGGGCATCATGCCCGTTGCCCGCCGTGGTGACCTGGTAACCGTCCTTCTCGAGATAGCTCCGCACAACGCGGACGATCTCTGACTCGTCGTCGACCACAAGAATTTTCTGTTTCACGGCACCTCCGCCTGAGCGCTTAGCCCAGCGCCACGTCCAGAACCATCATGACGGAAAATCCGAGCATCACGCCCATTGTAGCCAGGTGGACGTTTCCGCGCGTGTGCGACTCGGGCACCAGGTCCTCAACCACGACGAAAATCATGGCCCCTGCGGCAAAGGCGAGGGCAAAGGGCAAAAGTGGGCGGAAGAGCAGCACGGCGGCTGCGCCCAGAACGCCGGCGATAGGCTCGACCAGGCCTGACAACTGCCCGTACCAGAAGCTCTTCAGCGGTGAGATCCGGGTGGTACGCAGTGGCATCGCTACCGCCAGTCCTTCGGGGAAGTTCTGGATGCCGATACCCAGGGCGAGGGCGACAGCGCCTGCAACCGACGCCGAAGGGATGCCTGCTGCGGCTGCACCAAAGGCGACGCCGACCGCCAATCCCTCGGGAAAGTTGTGGAGCGTGATCGCCATGACCAGCAGCGTGATCCTGCGCCAGGTGGTCTTGAGTCCTTCTGGATGATCTTCGCCCACATGAAGATGGGGCAAGAGGCTGTCCAACAGCCGCAGGAAGCCGCCGCCCAACAGGAACCCGATGGTGGCAGGCACCCACACTGGCATCGCCAATTCCTCTGACATCGCGATGGCCGGTGAGAGCAGAGACCAGAAGCTCGCGGCAATCATGACGCCGCCAGCAAAGCCGAGCATTGTGTCGAGCAACTGGTGATTGATTTCCTTCTTCAGGAAGACGCCGGCGGCGCCAAGGGCTGTCAGCGCCCAGGTGAACAGTGTGCCAAAGAGGGCTTGGACGACGGCCGGAAATTGCTCAAGAAACGCGATCATAAGGCCTCCCGGGTGGAAATCTGTGTGCATTGTAGCGTGATCCATCTCCCGGGACAACAAGTTGCCATTTGCAGTGGCGGGGCTATAGTACTGTCAGTTGTTGGTAGCCCCTGGTGCATTCAGGATTGGGCCACGGCCACCGGCGACGGTGCCTGGTGAACCACGCCACTCACACCATCGAAGGGAGGGAGACGGCATGCGCTTCAAACGGTCTGCGGGTATTCTGGTGCACCCCACCTCGCTGCCTGGCTCATACGGCATCGGAGAGTTGGGCAAAGAGGCCTATGCATTCATCGACCTGCTGGTCGAGAGTGGGCAGTCCCTGTGGCAGATCCTGCCCCTGGGCCCCACGGGGTATGGGGACTCGCCCTACGCGTGTTTCTCGGCGCTTGCCGGCAACCCTCTCCTTATTGGCCTCGACGACCTGGTGGAGGAGGGCGACGTCGACCCTGCCGATCTGGCGCAGGTGCCCGATTTTCCGGTCGACCGGGTGGACTTTGGTCCGGTCATCACCTTCAAGACCGCGATCTTGCGCCGCGCAGCACGCGTTTTCCGCGAGAAGGCGGACAACGCCCGGCGAGCGGCCTTCGATCGCTTCTGTCGCCAGAATGCGGACTGGCTGGATGACTTCGCGCTCTTCATGGCGCTCAAGGATGCCCATGGTGGGGCAGTATGGAACACGTGGGAGCGCGGGCTGGTGACGCGACACCCCGAGGCGATGGCGGCCTGGCGGGAGCGGCTCGACGAGTCCGTCTTTGCCCAGCGCTACTACCAGTTCCAGTTCTTCAAGCAATGGACTGCGCTGAAGGCCTATGCCAACGACAAGGGTATTCAGATCGTGGGCGACATCCCGATCTTCGTCGCCTACGACAGCGTCGACGTCTGGGCGCACCCCGATCTCTTCTACCTGGATGAAGATCTGTTGCCGACAGAGGTGGCGGGCGTACCGCCCGATTACTTCAGTGCAACCGGGCAACTGTGGGGCAACCCCCTTTACCGGTGGGATGTGATGGCTGAAGATGGCTACGCGTGGTGGGTACGGCGCTTCTCCCAGACGCTGTCGACAGTCGACATCGTGCGGCTGGATCAC
>JAKJAE010000085.1 GCA_022707665.1 Chloroflexota bacterium | reverse complement strand
ATGTGAACTTGGGGGCCCTGGTCATAGCAGAAGATCGCGTGGATCACGTCGTAACTTGAGGCTCTTTCCGATATCCGAGCCGTCGCCAGAATCCGGTCTGGCCAACCGAGAATCGACTGGATGTAATCAACGTCGTGGATGTGTAGATCGAGGAGCGCACCACCGCTCAATCGTGGGTCGAGGTACCAGTCGTCGGAAGACCACCTTGGCCAGCCTCCTGTTCGCCAGATGTTGAGCGACCGCAGGGTACCATAGGCTCCCTTGCTGATAGCCTCTCTCAGGAACTGGTACTCGGGCCAAAAACGGATCACCTGGGCTACCATAAGGAGGCGGTTCGCTTGCTCCGCGGCCCTTACCATGCGAGCGCCCTCCTCGGCATTGAGCGCCATTGGTTTTTCGCAGATGACGTGCCGTCCAGCCTCCAGCGCTGCAATCGTATAAGAAGCATGCAGATAGGTGGGCAGACAGATATCGATCACGTCGACGTCTGCGTTGCGGATCAGATCCATCCCTTCCCCGAAGCGCGCTACCCTGGCCAGGTCGGATGAAGCGCTGGCGGCGGACACGCCGTACTGGATATCGCGGCGTGGTTCCGTCCTCGCGGGAACCAGATCCGCCAGGGCTGTGATCTCGGCCATGGGCAACTGAAGGTATCGCTTGGCATGGACCCACCCGATGCCTCCCATTCCCACAATGCCAACCTTGAGCGTCTGGTCCTGTTGCATGCGCTCTCGCAAGGTCAGGCCTCGTTGACCTGGATCATTGCCTTGAGGACGCCGTCGTCGCGCCGGTCCACAAGATCGAAGGCGCGGCCCGTTTCCTCCAGCGGGAAGACGTGCGTGGCCAGGGAGGCGACATCGATCGTGCCAGAGAGGACGAGTTGGATCGCTCGCGGGTACGTATGCTTCATGCGGCGGACGAGTTTGATGGTCAAGCCCTTGCGTCGCACGACCGATGCCGTCATCGTCATCGTGTCGTCGTCAGGGATACCCACGACGATCACACGGCCGCCCGGCCTCGTGATCTGCGCTGCCTGGTCGGGGGTGAGAGATGCCCCGGCTGCCTCGAACGCCACATCTACGCCGCGTCCCCCAGTCTCCTCAAGGATCGCCGCCACGATGTCCTCGGCTGTGGGGTCGTAGATCGTGAAGGGTATGCCGTTTCCACCGATGTAGCGCTGTGCAAAGTCGCGGCGATAGGCGAGGGGCTCGGACATATAGATGGCGCCAGCGCCGGCTGTACGCGCCATCGCCGCTGTGAGCAGTCCGATACTGCCCGCGCCAAAGACGGCTACGGTTTCACCAACCTTGAGCTTGGCAAGGTCAACGGTGTGGATTGCTACGCCCAGCGGTTCCAGCAGTGCACCCTCTGCAGGCGTCATCCCATCCGGAAGGGGGAAGCAGTTCGCCGCTGGCATATGGATGGCCTCTGCTAGCGATCCCTGGTAGTTGGGCGAGCCGCAGAAGAGAACAGCCGGACACAGATTGGGATGTCCGTGGCGACAAGACTCGCATGTACCACACGGGATGGCTGGCTCGACGGCCACCAACTGCCCGACCTCCAGACCATTGACGCCATCACCCAGAGCCTCGACCCACGCCGAGAACTCGTGGCCCATAATCATCCCTTCGCCCACGATCGCATTCCCGATGGCTCCTTCGTTGTAGTAATGGTGGTCGGAGCCGCAGACCCCTACAACAGCGACCCTGAGCAGTACTTGCCCCGGAGCTGGTGAGCCCGGATGGGCGATCTCGACAACCCGCAGATCGTGTAGACCGTATAGGCCTACGGCGCGCATCGTCGACGGATAGTTGGTCTTGTCCTGGGCCATAGTCTTGTGATCCTTTGTGTGTCCTGCTGTCGATCGTCGCGTCCAGTGCTAGCGGATGCGCGTGTTCTGTTCGCTCTCCCACATGTCTGAATTCGCGCCGAGTGCCCCCTTGAGCGGTTCGGTCGCCTCGTTCAACGCGGTGACCACATCATCTGGCAGCACCAACTCAGCTGCCTCGACGTTCGCCTTGATCTGTTCCGGGCTGCGCGCGCCGGCGATCACCGTTGTCACCGCGGGCTGGCGCAAGAGCCATGCAAGGGCGACGTTGGTCATGGGGAGCCCTGCGCCGTCGCAGATCTCGCGGATGCGGGCCAATGCAGCGGCAGTCTCCGGCTCTGCGCCGGGACCACCATGGCGCGTCATGGATCGTGTGTGAGAGGAGAAGTGGCGCGTGCGAGCGCGCTCGTCAGGGATATCGTTCAGTGTAGCGAATTTCCCGGTAAGGATGCCGTGGAGAAGCGGGCTGTAGGGGGCTACGCTCACGCCGTGCTCCAGGCACACCGGGATGATCTCGTACTCAATGGCGCGGAAGAGCAGGTTGTAGGCGAGCTGGTTGATCTCGATGTGGCTTATGTTGAGCACCGCTTCGAGATCCTTCTTGCCGAAGTTGGAGCATCCTACAGATCGGATTTTGCCCTCTGCCTGTAGGCGTGTCATCTCCGCCAGCGTGTCTTCAAAGGGAACTTCCCAGTTGGGCCAGTGCATGTAGTAGACATCGATGTAGTCGGTCTGCAGGCGACGGAGGCTGGCCTCACAGGCTGCACGTAGCGCCGCCGGCTCCAGGTGGTTGCCTGAGGCCTTGGTCGCGATGATCACGTCCTGACGGCGACCTTTGAATGCCTGGCCCAGCAGCTCTTCCGAACGGCCTGAGCCGTACGCCTCGGCGCTATCGAAGAAGTTGACGCCGACCTCGACGGCTGTGTGCAAGGCGGCAATGGCAGCCTCCTCATCCTGGGCTCCCCAGACTTGATCACCGGCGATCGCCCAGCACCCCATGCAGATCGTGCTGACTTTGAGTGTGCTTCGTCCAAGTGTCCGATAGTCCATCCAACGTGCCTCCTCAAGGTTTCACTGTGTTTCCGATTATAGCCGCGGGTGTTCTGATTGCGAAGGCGCCGGACCGGTCACGCCCCTGGGAGGGGTTGGCTCCACCCCCAATCCCCGACGGGTCAAAGGCCGAACTTCTCCTCGATCGTGGCCAACGCATCATCGCCGATAGGCACCATTTCGCCGATGGGCGATGTGTCGATCAGGGCTGTGGCGCTGAACTCCGCTACCTCGAGCCGGTCAAACGCCTGAGCGAGATCCCTGCCCGTCGTGAGGACGGCATCGTTCTGTAGCAGCACTACCGGGACGCGTTCGGAGAGCCGCGCCGAAAGGGCGGCGCCATCGCCGAATTGCTCACCATATGGGATCAGGGGAATATCACGAAGCACAATGTAGCTCTCGGGGATCGTACGCGTGTCAAGCTTCCGCCCGGTGATGCTGTAGGCCGTGGCGCTTGGGCACTGCGCCGTGATGACTGCCCCAATCTCGGGATGATCGCGGTAGATAGAGAGATGGAAGCGGACAGCACGGCTGGGTTCCTTGCGCCGCTCGCGCCGTCCTCTGGAGACGAGCACGATGTCGTCTATATCCAGGTACTTGCGGTCGACCCCAAACGGTGTGATGAGGAAGCTGTCGGCGTCGACTCGCGCCGAGACTGTGCCCTCGGTGCTGGTCATCAGTCGCTGATCGTAAGCGCGATGGACGATATCCACGATCTTTCTGCGGAGTGTGAGTTCGGCTGTGGTATGGGACTTCGGCGTGAATTTGGGCAGCTTTTCCCCACGCTCACGGGAGAGAGCAATGTCTTCGTCGGTGAGAGAACGTACCTCGCCCACGGTGCGGGCTCGAATCAGCGTCCGTGCACAGAAGTCCAGCGTCTCGAAGCGTTGAAACGCCCCGAGCAGCCCTTCGGCCCCGGCGACGATCCCGTGGTTTTCCAGCAACACGACGTCCACACCCTCGGCAAAGGTCGCCGCGATCACGTCGCCGAGTTCCTGACTCCCCGGGAGCGCGTAGGGCGCATAGCCGACCGATCCACAGACGTAGTGGGCCTGGGGGATGATCTTGGTGTTGGGGATCTTGCGCACGATGCTAAAGGAGACGAGCGCAGGTGGATGGGCGTGGACAATGGCGCGGAAGTCGGGGCGGCGCGCATAGATGGCACGGTGGAAGGGGTACTCGGATGAGGGCTTGTGAGGCCCAATGATTGTGCCGTCAGGCCTGACGCGGATGATGTCGCTCGGTGTCAGGGATCCCTTATCGATACCAGCCGGTGTGATATACATATCGCCTTCCGCATCCAGCATCGAAAGGTTTCCACCGGACGTCGTCGTCATGCTGTAGCCGTAGATCCGCTGCATGATCGTGACGATCTGTTCTCTTGGTGGCAATAGGTCAAATCTCATGGAGCACCTCACAGAGGTCGCGATATGAGCTGGTCACCCTGCCTGACAGGCGGGCGGATGACCAGAGTCAACTCCTGCCCCAGAGTTGCCTGGAGCGGTTCGTGTATAGGCTGGGCGCTGTTGCGCACGGCATCGGCGAGACGCATCAGGCAGCCGATGCACCACCATTATAAGGGCGTCGTCGGCAGAGCGAAAGCGCCCTGATAGAAAACCTCTCAGGACAGTTGGGCGAGGAAGCGGTCGATGGCGCGGTACGCAACCCGAGCCGGAGGGGAGATGCGCAGCGGCAGCATGTCGAACGCGTGCTCGACCATAGGGAGCGATACCAGCGTCGCAGTGTTCCCTGCCGTGACCAGCGCATCATGAAGGGCGAAGACATCCTCGACCGGGATGACGTGGTCATGCAGTCCCTGGAGGATGAGCGTGGGCGGGCAATGGGGGCCTACGTGCGCGACAGGCGAATAGGTGAGCAGAGCATCGGACACGCGATCCAGTGGGCCGCCGAACAGGCCTTCGGCTAGCCGCGTCCAGGGGAGGTAGCCCTCTGGCGGGAAAAAGCCCAAGACTCTGCCCAAGGCTGTTGCCAGGGGATGCATCGCCTGCTCCGACCAGTGATCGGAGAGCGTACGGAGGTCGGCGACCGGGTAGAAGGCGATGACGGCGCAGACCGACGTATCGCTATCGTGCGTGTCCGCAGGATCGAACTTGGGCGAGTTGGGAGTGTAGCCTGCCATCAGAGCGAGGTGTCCACCCGCTGACCCGCCCGCGAGGACGACGCGGTTTGGGTCCACGCCGAGCGTGGCGCTATGTCTCTTGAGCCAAGCGACAGCACGCTTGACATCGCCCAGCATGCCGTGCATGTCCGTTTCTCGTACCATCCGGTAGGCGACGTCCATCACGACGTGTCCCTGAGCTGCCAGATGGCGGAAGAAGCGGCGTGTCATGACGTCCTTATCAAAGGATTGCCACGCGCCGCCATGGAGGTAGATGATGCCCAGCCCCGTCCTCGCGACGCCTGGCGCAGGCTCCCAGAGGTCGCAGAGAAGCGACCGGCTGGGGCTGCGTTGATCAGAGCCGGGGACGGTGGCAAAGGTCAGGTTGCGGGTCATGCGCGCACCGCGATGTGCATGCGGAGACAGTTCGGCGCTCTTGAGCGCCCCTGTGCACTTGCTGGAATCGGGGCTGCGGGTTTGGTCGGGCAGTGCGGTGGGATCGGCGTGCGAGCAGACTTGCCAGATGAATCTCAGTCCTAACAACGTACCGATCCAGCCTGGAAGGCTGCGGAGGAATCGCCTACGGTCCGTCAGCAGTGCGCTGGCAAGTCCTGTGGCGACCAGGATGGGAGCCGTCGCCCCTGACACGATCTTGAGCGCGTAACCGAGCAGGTTCGACGCCAGTCCGCGCGTCCTCGGCTTGACGTGGAGCCACGTTGTGAGGACAGCCGATGTCAGTCCGAGGTGCAGAGCCAGGCGTGCCACGCGATCGCACCTGCCAGGTGTCGTCGTAGGCTTCCGAACGATAGGACAAGAAGCTGCGCGAGATTGCTGTATCGTGTTCATCGTACTGGCATACGAAGCTCCCCCGTCGCTGCGGACACGGGAGGGAGCTTCGATTGCTCTGGTCGAGAAAGAAGGGGCCGGGTCCGCCGCTCGTTAAGGGACGAGGCGCTAGGCCAGCCCTGCTTGCTGTTTGATGGCCTCGACCTTGTCGAGGCGCTCCCAGGGCAGGTCCAGATCGTTGCGACCGAAGTGTCCGTAGGCTGCGGTCTGTTGGAAGATAGGCCGGCGCAGATCCAGGTCGCGGATGATGGCACCCGGGCGCATATCAAAGTTCGTCCGGATGAGCTCGACAATGGCCTCATCGGGAATTACACCGGTACCGAACGTCTCAACGGCCACGCTCGTGGGGCGCGCCACGCCGATGGCGTAGCTCACCTGGATCTCAAGCCGGTCTGCGACACCTGCGGCAACCAGGTTCTTGGCGATGTAGCGCATCATGTAGGTCGCGGAGCGGTCAACCTTGGTCGGATCCTTGCCGGAGAACGCGCCGCCGCCATGGTGCGCCACGCCACCATAGGTGTCGACAATGATCTTGCGGCCGGTCAGGCCTGCGTCACCGGCAGGGCCGCCGGTGACGAAACGTCCGGTGGGGTTGATCAAGAATGTCGTGTCCGCGTCCATGAACTCAACCGGGATCACGGGCTTCACGACGTGCTCGATGATGTCGGCCTCGATCTGGTCATGGGTGATGTCAGGGTGGTGTTGGGTGGAGATCACCACAGTGTCAACGCGCTTGGGCTTGCCAAAGGCGTACTCAATCGTGACCTGGCTCTTGCCATCGGGACGCAGGTAGGGCAGGGTGCCATTCTTGCGTACCTCGGACAACCGTCGGGTCAGCTTGTGCGCCAGCGAGATCGAGAGTGGCATGTACTCGGGGGTCTCAGTGCAGGCGAACCCATACATCATTCCCTGATCGCCAGCTCCGATGGCCTCGATCCGGTCATCCTCAGTCATCTGGCCCTTCTTGTGCTCGAGGGCCTCGTCGACGCCCAAGGCAATGTCCGCACTCTGTTCTTTGATCGAGACAAGCACGCCGCAGGTCTCGCCGTCGAAACCGTATTTAGCCCGGTTGTAGCCGATATCGACGATTGTTCTGCGGGCGATGTCGGCTATTTCGACGTACGCAGAGGTGGTGATTTCGCCGGTGACCAACACCAAGCCGGTTGTGACCACGCAGTCGCACGCGACGCGCGCATCCGGATCATCTGCCAGAATAGCGTCCAGCACGGCGTCCGAAATCTGGTCGCACATCTTGTCAGGATGTCCTTCCGTCACGGACTCCGAAGTCATGAAGTACTGCGGGTCTCGTACAAACGACAGTGTCATACGTTCATCCCCTTCCACAATGGTGTTGCGGTCGCGCCCGACGGGGGAACGCCCCGGCAGAGCGTGTGTTGCAGGCATTTCGGCCACACGCTCTCGCGTGAGGCACTATCCTATAGCCTACCGCAAAACCCGATTAGTGCAACCGTGGTATATGACACTATCTTTCGTATACTTGTGGCAGAATGAGCTGTGAGAGGTACAGAGCGATGGACGCGGATACACAGTCAGAACGGCAACCAGAGGGTCTGTCTGCATTCCTGGCACCGACGCGGGCCTGGTTCGAGGAGACCTTCGGTGCCCCGACTCCCCCTCAGTTGCAGGGATGGCCTCCTATCCAGCGTGGAGAGCATACGCTGATCCTGGCGCCGACCGGATCCGGGAAGACGCTAGCGGCGTTCCTGTGGGGTATTGACCAGCTTTTCCGGACACTGGCGGATGAGCAGGCGCCTGATGACGAGCCAGGCGTGCGCCTCGTCTACGTTTCGCCGCTGAAGGCGCTCAACAACGATGTGCACCGCAACCTGCGGAGACCCCTTGCCGGCATCCGAAATATGGCTATCGAGCTCGGGCTGGACCTCCCGCCCATCCGCGTTGCCGTGAGGTCGGGAGATACGCCGCAGCGCGAGCGCCGCGCTATGCTCAAAGAGCCACCGCACATCCTGATCACCACCCCCGAGTCTCTATACCTGTTGTTGACCAGCCCCAAGGCGCGTGAGATGTTCCGCACGGTACACACGGTGATCGTGGATGAGATTCACACGTTGGCGGGCAACAAGCGCGGTGTGCATCTTGCTCTGAGCCTGGAGCGTCTGGCAAGCCTGGCTGACCAGCCGGTTCAGCGCCTTGGCCTGTCGGCTACGATCCAACCCCTCGAAGAAGTGGCCCGGTTCCTTGGCGGAAGTGCCTGGGTGGGCGAAGGGGAAGATCGCGTGTTGGCGCCACGTTCTGTGACGATCGTGGACGCGGGCTATCACAAAGAGCTGGACCTCAAGGTCGTTACCCCCATTGAGGACTTCAAGAGCTTGCCCGGGAGCTCGGTCTGGCCGATGGTGGTTGCGCGTGTCCTCGATCTTGTCCGCCAACACAAGACGACGCTTGTCTTTACCAACAACCGTCGCCTTGCCGAGCAGACTGCTGACCGACTGAACGAGCAGATGGCGGCTGAGGCGGAGGGCCGGGCCACGGGCTTGATCGACGGCGGCGTTGTCAAGGGCATTGGCCTGATGGCGACGGGGAGGGGGCTGGCGGCTTCGACGCCAGGTGTGGTGCCCGTTCCGGTGCACCATGGCAGCGTCGCGAAAGAGGCCCGGCTCGAAATGGAGCGCCAGCTCAAAGCCGGCGAGCTTCCGGTGCTTGTGGGTACCTCGTCTCTCGAACTCGGGATCGACATCGGCTCCGTCGACCTGATTGTGCAGCTTCAGTCGCCCAAGTCGGTGGCGCAAGGGCTGCAGCGGGTGGGACGGTCGGGTCACCTCGTAGGGCAGACGAGCAAGGGCCGGATCTTCCCCACACACCGTGAGGATTTTGTCGAGGCCGCGGCGGTGGCGGGTGGGATGCTGCGCGGCGAGGTGGAGCCAACTCATACCCCGCGTCACCCGTTGGACGTGCTGGCCCAGCAGATTGTGGCGATGGTCGCTGTGGAGACTCAGGATGTTCAGGCGCTCTATGACCAGGTTCGGTGCGCTTACCCGTATACCGATCTCACGTGGCGTGCCTATCAGGCGACGCTGGAGATGCTTGCCGGCAGGTATCCGAGCCAGTCCTATCGGGAGCTGCGACCGCGGCTGAGCTGGGATCGTGTGAACGGCAAGTTGGCGGCGCTGCCTGGCTCGCGTCTGGCAGCATTGTCCAACGGCGGCACGATCCCGGACACGGGCGCGTTTGGTGCCTATCTTAGCGACGGCAAGACCACGCTGGGCGAGCTCGAAGGCAACGAGCTGCTGGCCTGCTACTCCTTCCCGGTCCTGCCGACGCGCTTGAGCACCAGCGAGGAAGAGGCCGCGGCCGCGGCGCGCGAGATCGGCCTGCCGGTGGTCCTCAAGATCGTCTCGCCCCAGATCCTGCATAAATCGGATGCCGGCGGCGTCGCGGTCGGCCTCAAGACCGAGGACGAGGTGCGGGATGCCTACCGGCGCATCATGGCCAGCGCCGCCCAGTATGACCCGAAGGCCGAAATAACGGGCGTGCTGGTGGTCAAACATGCCCCGGCGGGCGAGGAGATCATCTTAGGC
>JAKJAE010000084.1 GCA_022707665.1 Chloroflexota bacterium | reverse complement strand
CCGGCGACGCCGACGTAGTCGGCCTGTTGAACCTACCCAGGGAGCGCGGCGAGGTGCGACAGCCGGGCACCCTGATGTTCCGCCTGGGCGGCTACGATGCCGGGGAGCTCGATGTCGAGGTAGTTCAGGAGCACTTTGAGGCCGCGATGCAGGATGGTCGGCTGCAGCCCGGCGACTTCTGGCGTGCCGAAGATGACCTCTTCATTTCCTTCCTGCGCGGGGGCGGTGCCAACCAGCAACATATCTTCGGTGCGGACGCCACGACATCGGTCACACAGGCCCAGGCCAACATCGAAGGACGACGGGCCCTGTTGCGGCTCCTGCGCTTTGTCCAGTCCCTGCCCGGCTGCGCCGGCGCCACCGTCGAGCAGCTCTTCACCCAGGCCGCGGTCCGCGAGACCTACCGCATCGTCGGGGAGACGCCGGTCACCTACAACGATTACATCACCGGTCGGTGCTTCGACGACGCCATCTGCTACAGCCTCTACTTCATCGACGTGCACACCGAGCACGGCGTCGAGCACGAGCTCGTGCCGCCGGGACGGGTGCCCACTGTGCCGCTCGGTGCGCTCGTGCCGCAGGGAAGCCGCCACTTGCTCGTTGCGGGCAGGGCCGTCGCCAGTGACCGCCTCGCCAATTCCGCCCTTCGCGTGGAGGCCTCCTGCATGGCGATGGGGCAGGCAGCAGGCGCCGCGGCGGCGCTTGGCGTCCGATTGCGCATCCCCTCGCGCGACGTCCCGATCGACGCGATCCGGGCGCTCCTGCGAGAGCACAATGCCATCGTTCCACCCGATCTCGACGAAAGCGGGGCCTCACACAAATGAGCCGTGATACCTTTGAACGCGCCGTCTACCAGAGCTGGGCCGAGCGCTTCGACTGCCCGGTCGAGACGCTTCACCGACCGGGCACAGTGATCATTCCTGAGGCCGAGCTCGCCTCAACCCGCGCCGTGCACGTCTGGACCATCGGTGCGCGCGCCTTCGCTCGCGTCGACCCCGCCCTGGAGACCCTCGTCGCGGAGGTCATCGGCGACTCGATCGACACAGAGGCGATCACCGCCCACCACCTTCGCGCCACGCTAGGCCAAGCCAGAATCGAACGCATCGAGGATAACGTCCTACGCTATCTGTACCCGGGGGATTTCGTGCCATTCTCTGCCCCGGCGCCCTACACCGTACGCGTGCTGGGGCCGGACGATGCAGACGCGCTCGCGGCCCTGAAGGCAACCTGCACGCCGGACGAGGTCGAGATGGGTGAAGTCTCGGTCGAGGATGAGATCGGCTTCGGCTGTCTTGACGGCCCGAGGTTGGCCGCCATCGCGACCGGCTTTCGGCTCACCGGCTTCATGGACATCGGCGTCCTGACCGGTCCAGCCTATCGACGCCAGGGGCTCGGCAGGGCAGTCGTAAGCGCGCTCTGCGCCTGGTGCATCGCCCATCCAATCATTGCCCAGTACCGCTGCCTGGTGGCCAACGCCGGGTCCTACGCCATATCGCAGGCCCTGGGGTTCGGGCGAACCTTCACCCAACAATCTGCTTACCTACGCAAGACCTAGTCGACCGTCATGCTACGCCACTGGGTGTGGTGGTCTGGCCTTGGTCTTTGGGCTGTCTCACATGCCCCTATGACATCTCACCAGGCGAGTTGTGCCCCGTCCGGTCGATGCGCCCTCCACGACCAGTTGGACTTCAGTAACCGGTTCCCCAGCTGATCCCCTCAGATAGAGGTGGTAGATCTCACGCCGCGTGCCGTTGGGGCAATAACCCATCGCCTCACCCCACGCTTTGAGCGCAGATATGGTCTCTTCGACGGCCGAGGACTCGCCGATGTGGAGTCCCACGATGATCCGGCAGCCATCTGACCACCTCAGAGCAACGTCGCCACCGTCTTCGGTGGCAGCTTCTTCGACTTCCCACTCAACCTCACAGAACGGGTGTTCAGGGCCGTCACCGCCGGGGTGGAAGATGCACTGCGGCAGGCCCACGAGGTGATACCCTATACGCCTTGCCCAGTCTCGGATCATCCACATACGAGACGGTACGTTGAGAACGCCGTAGAACTGGGTGAAGGCGACGAGTTTCGGTTCGGTCGTCATCTCGAAGAACGGGCCACTATGATGAATGAGAGTCGTTATCGTGTTCATTGTTCTGATCATAGAGCCTCGGCGTCTCACAGGCGTCTTTTCTTCCTGCGAGAGTCACCCAATCCTATGGCGATTCCGCCCAACGAGGTCTACGCTCCGTCTTTTCGCCTGGTTTGGGATGACTGCACAGCGTAAACGCACGGGTAGACGCCTGATAGACGGCCACCGGCTATGATGTAGGCAGATCAGAGAACAGAGGAGGAGAACGATGAACGGGTACGTTGACCTACAGATGATGAAGGTGATCTACGAGGAACGCATCCCCAAGCAGCGCCGGGAGCCCATTATGTTGTCGATGTCCAAGCGGGCACGCCGCCGCAGCAAGACTGACGAGTCGCCTTCGGGTCTCTATGGGGCACTCTGCACAGCGGCTCGCGCAGTGGCCAGCTTCCTGATGTAGACGGTTTGCTGTATGCAGACGGTCGCGCTTGATACCGAAGTGCCGGGGATCCTCACAAGCTCCCCGGCACTTTGACGTCACGGCCCATTCGTTCCTCCCAGACCGTTCCTCGCTCATTTCCCAGATTGCAGTAGACTTAGGGGGATGGTTGGCCAAACATCATCCCCTCCCGAGAGTCGGCTTTTCCTCCTCGGAACGCCGCACGCCGAAGTCGGGGGCCAAGCGTTGGCGATCGCCCACCGTAAGCCCCTGGCACTTCTGGCCTACCTGGCCGTGACCCAACGCATCCAGAGCCGCGAAGTGCTCGCAGCGCTGTTGTGGCCCGAGCACGAGACGTCGCGAGCCTATGCCTATCTCCGCAATGCGCTCTGGCAACTGGGACAGACAGCGCTTGCCGGGTGGATCTTCCTCGAGCAGGATGCCGTCTCACTCGCTGATGGCGTGTGGGTCGACGCCTGTGAGTTCGAGCGGACCCTCAACACCGTCCGTGCTCATACCCACCCTCCGGAAGCGCTCTGTGCCGACTGCGTCGCTCATCTCTCAGACGCCGTGGCCATCTACCAGGGCGACTTCATGGCGGGGTTCGGATTGCCTGACAGCCCCGACTTCGAGGAGTGGCAGTTCTTCCAGACAGAACACCTCCGCCAGGCGATCGCCGGCGCTCTCGAGCGACTGACACGCTACCACGGCGCGCGTGGCAACATCGAACTCGCCCTGGCATCCGCGCGTCGCTGGTCGGCCCTCGATCCACTCAACGAGCCCGCTCAACGCGCTCTGATGACCCTCTACGCCAAGGCCGGGCAGCGCGCCGCTGCCGTCCACCAGTACGATGCGCTCTTGCGCAACCTCAGGTCCTCGAGGCTCGAGCCTGCGCCAGAAACGGTGAACACCTATAAGCGGATTAGGGCTGGCGAGATCGAGGACGTGACCTCTTGCGTGGCGAGTGACGTGCTCGTGGCCCCGGCGGCCCATAGCCCTCGCCATAACCTGCCCGCGCAAGCGACGGCCTTCGTCGGCCGCGAGGCCGAGCTCGCCGAGATCTATGAGCTCCTTACGCTCCCTGAGTGCCGCCTGGTGACGCTCACAGGACCTGGCGGAATCGGCAAGACCCGACTAGCCCTGCAGGCCGCGCAAGAGCAGATGAGGGGTTTCCCCGATGGTGTGGTCTGTGTACGTCTTGCTGCCGTATCCGACCTGGACTCACTCGTCGCGGCCATCGTCGAAGCTCTCGGAACGTCGCTGTACCCACAGAGCAATCTCAGTTCGAGCGAGCAGTTGTTGATCTACCTGGAAGCACGAAAGATACTGCTCGTGCTCGACAACTTCGAACACCTTCTCGACCACTCTGCGCTGGTAGTAGACATGCTTGCCCGGGCGCCCAGCATCAAGCTCCTGATCACGTCGCGTGAGCGCCTGAACGTAAGGGGAGAGTGGGTAGTGGATATCTCCGGCCTTGATCGTGTGGCCAGGGATTCAGAAAAGCCTGCGACCAGCGATGCCGTGGCGCTCTTTCTGGACACGGCGCAGCGGATTGCGCCGAGTTTCGCGCCTGATGAGGGTGAATTGAGGGCGATCGTGCGCATCTGCGACCTCGTTGAGGGAATGCCGCTCGGCATCGAACTGGCAGCAGCCTGGACAAAGATGTTGTCGTGTTCCGAGATCGCTGACGAGATTGAGACGAGCCTGGATTTCCTTACCGTGACGTTGCGCGATCTACCCGAGCGTCACCAGAGCCTGCGCGCCGTCTTCGCTCGTTCCTGGGGGCTGCTCTCCGTAGAGGAGCGCCGCTATTTCCGTGCGCTTTCGGTCTTCCGCTCGGGTTGCACCCGCGAGGCCGCTCAAGCCGTCGTGGGTGCGCGGCTGCCTACGCTCGTTGCGTTGATGGACAAATCCCTTGTCTACCGACGAGTCGAGGAGTCGCCTGGTGCTGGCCCTGCTGGGGATAGTCGCTATGGCGTCCTCGAGGTTCTGCGGCAGTACGCGGAGGAGCAACTGCAAGCCGCGCCGGGAGAAGCCGAAGCAGTGCGTACCCGCCACGCCGCCTACTACTTGGGACTCGTGCATCGTGTCGAGGCCCTCATGAAGGCACCGGCCCGCGCAGCACCGCCATTGGAACAGCGGCTGGCCCTCGACATCCTGCAGGCGGAGTTCGACAACATTCGTTGGGCCTGGGAATGGGCCATTTCGGCGGGGATGATCGATGACATCGCTCATGCTACGCTGGGCCTGGCGCTCTTCTTCGAGATGCGTAGTCGTTTCAGGGAGGGAGAGGCCCTCTTCCAGAAGGCCGCCGACACCTTACTGGGACATGCAGACGCAAAGCAGCCGGCGTTGCTGGCGATGTTGCGCGCCATTCAGGGGGAGTTCCTGTGTCGCTTCGGCCATGTCACCGAGGGATGTGCAATCATGGAACAGGTGCGCCCGCTCTTGGCGTCGGCCCCTGATCCTGCCGGGCTCGCTCTTCTCAATGTAGTGAGCTCGTATATCGGTGTGGGGCTGAACATTGAGACGCGGCGCCAGCGCCTTGAGGAAAGCCTGCACCTCTACGGCGCCTTGGACGATAGCTGGGGCGTAGCCCTGGCGCAGGAGGCCCTTGGCGAGTTCCTGGCCAGCATTGGCGGCCTTGAAGAAGGGGAGCGTCTCCTGATCGAGAGCCTATCCTATCGGCGTAGTGTCGGCGACGACTGGGGTGCCGCTATGTCGTTGCATGCGCTTGCTGGGGTCAGCGCGGCGCAGGGGCGCGGGGTAGAGGTTGTCGATCGTCTCAGAGAGAGCATTGCGCTGCGCGAGCAGGTCGGTGACATTCGCGGGGTCGCCAACGCCAACCTGTTTCTGGCGCAGTGGATGATGCACCGAGGCGACACCACAGCCGCTCTTGCATTCCACACACAGAGCCTTCGGGGACACCAGGAGATCGGAGACCTCAATAGCGTAGCGGGCATCCTCACGATGATGGGCAACATCCATGAGGATCTCGGCAACCTGCGACAGGCTCACGCTCACTGGCTCTCAGCACTTGAGCATCGTCGTCTGTTGAGGCAGGATCCTGAACGGGCAGCCGTACTCCACAGACTGGGCAGGGCAGAAATGGGCCTGCGCGCCCTGTCGAAGGCTCGCGACCACCTGTCTGAGAGCCTGGCGGCCTTCGAGAAACTGGGCGACACCGCCAATGCCGCAGCCGTACGCCACGACCTCGACCGCCTCCGCGAGCTGCAGGACGCTGCCTGAAATCCGGGCCACTCGGTGACGGATTCCATTCACCCGGAGGATGTCGTGACGCTCCGCGAGGTGGGCCGCCACGTGCGCGCCTGGCCGGCGGCCCTTACGGTCCGACCCACCGCGTGACCTCATCCACCGGCTTGCGCGGGCGTGGGGTGGGCGCCTCGTCTGGCACGCCCAACGCCACTGCCGCCACCATCACGTGCTCCTCGGTCAGCCACGCGCAAAGCTCCTCCAGCGCGTAGAAGACGTCACAGATCCACAGCGTCCCCAGTCCTAGGGGCAATGCCGCCAACGCCATATTCTGGATGGCGGCACCGATCGACTGCACATCGACGATGTCCATCAAGTCATCCGCCAGAGTGTTCAGCTTCCCGGCGTACGTCTCGTATGCACTGAAGACAAACACCGTCACGGGCGCATGCGCCATAATCTCCACCGTCCACTTGGCGCTCCCCGTCCCCATCCCCTGGGCCTCCAGCTTCGCGATCCCCTCGCGCATCCGCGCCACCATTACAGCGCGCTGCTCCGCGCCCTGCACGACGACGAAGCGCCAGGGCTGGCGATTCTTGCCGGAGGGCGCCAGCGTGGCGGCGTGCAGGACGGACCGGATGGCCTCCTCCGACACCGGCGTCTCCTTGAACCTGCGAATGCTGCGGCGTTCTGCAATAGCTTCCCGAACCTCCATATCTCTCTCCTCTCCTAGCACGACGATGTCTCAAGGTCCGTGACGGCACCCACAATGTCCGCAAGACCTGGATCCTCTTCGGTCAACGCACGGATCTCAGCGAAGGCGCCATCGTCCCCCAACGTCAGCGCCGCGAGGTGGTCCATCACCTGCAGCACCTCGTCCCTCTCCCACTGCTCCGTCAGATAGCCCCAGCCGAAATCCCACGGCAGCACCTCGACCTTGCTGAAAGCCAGCACGTCGCGGATCAGGTCGCCCTGGACGAACCAGAGCCCTTGCATGTCGAAGATGCCGAAGCTGTCCGGATTGGCCTGTCCGCTGCGACAGAGCTGCCAGGCCTTGCCGCCGACGATGAAGCGGTCGCGCGGCACATCCAGCGGGTCGAAGTCGAGGTTGAGCGCCTCCTGCATCAACCCATCGAGCTGCGCATCGACCAGGACCCATCGCTCCTCGCTCGTGTGCCAGTATTCTGCAACCCAGTGGTCCTCGTAGTGATCGGGCAGAAAGTAGGTGCCGAAGCCACAGCGGGCGCGGGCGGGCACGCCCTGGTGGCGCAGGATCGCCGCCATCATCACCGAGAAGTCGCGGCAGTTACCCACCAGCTTGCTCTCATGGACGCGAGCTTCGGTCAGGAGGCGCCCGTCGAGCTCGAAGAGGCGCGCCAGCTTCTGATCGACGCGGCGCAGTTGCACCTCGCCCTTGCGTTCCCCCGTGAGCTTCACGCCGTACCGCTCAGCCCAAAAGATATGCAACATCACGTCCTGCACAATCTTGCACAGGGCACCTACATCTCTCGGTAAACCGTCGAATGCTGATGCATACCTCCCAGGATCCGTCATGACACCTTTGGTAGCGTAGTATGCCAACGCCTGAGCGGAATGCGTCAACACATGAACGTGATCCGTCATCTCTGGATGCCTCCTTCTACCTGATCGAGGGGTCGCGCCACAGCACGACAACCACGGCATCGCAGCGCGATGTTGTGGGAAGACCTCCGTCCACCCACTGCATAGTATACTGACGAACCACGCCATGGTGATACAGGTATCAACACTCACAATCGGGGATCCCCAAGATGATGCAGAGCAACTACCACCACTGCCAGAGACGCCTACAATGGGACACCTTGATAACTCGGCCGTAACCGAGGAGGAATGGTCATGACACCTGCTGAGAAAATCGCTGCCTGGGCCGATCGCCTGCGCGACATCTCCGCGATGGGCGGGCACTTCACCAGAAGTATCTATGACACGCACAACTACCAGGCCATACAGGACATTGCGATGGCCATGCTCGCCCTGGCCACCGATACCCCGCTGGAGGAGATCGAACCACTCCGCGCACCCATCTTCTCCCATCCTACGCCATTCACAGGTGGCGACGGAGCGGTCATTGACCCGACCGACGGCCGCCTGCTCCTGATTCGCAGAGCCGACTCGGGCCAGTGGGCGATGCCAGGCGGAGCTCTGGAAGTGGGCGAGACGCCGGCAGAGGGAGTCATCCGTGAGGTTCGCGAGGAGACGGGCATCATCTGCGAGGCCAACCGGCTGGCAGGCGTCTTTGACTCACGCTTGTGTGGTACAACGAGCCGGCACCACCTCTACCACTTCGTCTTCCTCTGCACGCCTCTCAACCGGGCAGCGCCCGTCCCTCCACTGACGCCGGGAGAGGTCCTCGAGACGGCGTGGGTTGGCGCCGACGAAATCCCCGCAGACCTCTACCCGGGCCACGCGGTTCGCATCGCCAACGCTTTCCGCGTCTGGCGCGGCGAAGCGGAGACCTTCTTCGACCACTGACCTCATCATCGCCTTGCCACTCGCCTCCTGAAGCCTGGACGTCTCAGCATGCTTCAGGTCGACACAACCCAGGACCGGCGCATTTGGTTGAGACCAAGACAGGGAAAACACCAGCGAACACGTGGCCGCGCCAGCGCGTGCACAAACCCCGCCCCGATAGCTCGTGCTTCCTCCATCGCGGCGGTTGCGCCAGAACCGTAACCGCTCTATAGTGCCCGCATATGCGCACACGACTGTCGTCTCCTGATCGACCCACAACATCCGCTGGCGGTACGGTGCTGCTGATGGCAACGCTGCTGCTCTTTGACAGCCTCCACTTCGTCTTTGCCAGGCTGCTGCTGCCCGCCATCGAACCGCAGGCATCCGCATTCTACGTGATGTCGATCAGTATGCTGGAAGTAGGCATCTTCGGCGTCGCCACGGGGCGTCTTCACTGGGTTACTGGCAAGCGGTACCTCTGGTTCTTCGCGGCGATTGGGGCGCTGGTCGCCGTGAACATGTCGATCCACTACGAAGCCGTGGCCCTCATCGATCCGGGCATGGCTTCGCTGCTCAACCAGAGTGCAGTCCTGTTCAACCTGGCCTTCGGTATCCTCTGGCTGCGCGACCGCCTGGCGCCGCTACAGGGGGTCGGAGCGCTGATTGCTCTTGCCGGCGTCATTACCATCAGCTTTCAGCCAGGCGACTATCTGCGCCTCGGGGCCTTGCTGGTCGTGATCGCGGCCCTCATGTATGCCGCGCACAATGCACTCACCAAGCGCTACGGTGGGGAGATCGCCTTTCTCGACTTCTTCTTCTTCCGACTCCTCGCGACAGCGACCTCGCTTATGCTCATCACCGTCGGTCGGAGCGCCCTGGTCTGGCCCACACCCAAAGCCTGGGGACTGATGCTCCTGGTTGCGACCGTCGATATCGTCCTGAGTCGTACCCTCTACTACCTGGCGCTTCGCCGGCTCAGCATTAGCACGCACACCATCGCTCTCACACTCAGCCCCGTCGCCGCCGCGATCTGGGCATTCGTGATCTTCGGCTCAGAACCCAGCATGCAGCAGATACTGGGCGGCATCGCCATTCTCATCGGCGTGGCTATCGTGTCACTGGGCCGGCCCTCAAATCGTTGACGTGCAAGCGTCCATCGCTTGTTCCAGGAGATTGTCCCTATGAGTCGT
>JAKJAE010000083.1 GCA_022707665.1 Chloroflexota bacterium | reverse complement strand
TTGCCCAGCGTGGCCGGGAAGAACCGCGGCAACTCCTCGATGGGCATGGCCAGATCGGCATCGCAGATGAAGGCATACTCCCCCGTAGCCGCGAGGATGCCCTTGCGGACGGCTGCGCCTTTGCCCTGGATGGGTTGGTCCAGCACATGGAGCAGATCGGTCCCCCGGGCGAACTCGTCAGCGACCTGCCGGGTTGTGTCGCGGCTGTTGTTGTTGATGACGATCACGTCCAGCTTCTCGGGGCGTGCCTTGACGAAGGTCAGCACCCTGGCCAGCGTCTGCGGGAGCCGGTGGGCCTCGTTGTAGGCCGGAATGATGACCGTCATCAGTGGTGGTTCACGCATCGTTTCAACTCTCCCTGTGGCCCATTCTGTCACAGATCGATCCAGTCAACAACCTGGCGTTGGCTGAACCGCGCGACGCGCTCGAAGCCCGCCGCACGGGCCAGGTCGCGGGCCGTATCGAATCTCCACCCGATGTGCTCGGGCCGGTGCCCATCGGACCCTAACACCAGGATCTCGCCACCCAGCTCGCGATAGCGCTGCAGGATCCGGAGGCCGGGAATGGGCTCCGCCAGACCCTTGCGGAGGCCCGAGGTGTTGATCTCCAGTCCCCTTCCCGAGGTGACGAGCTGCTCGAGGATGGCGTCGATTATGGTCGCACAGCGATCCAGCGGCAGCACTTCGTGGAAGAGGTCCCACGAATCGCGCCGGACGAGGTCCAGGTGCCCCAGTATGTCAAAGTCGGCAACGCCCACCATCCTGACGACTTCCTCAAAGTAGCGTTGGTAGGTGGCTTCGAGCCCCTGTTCGAAGATGGGCCGTTTCCATCCGGGGAGGTTATCAAGCCAGTGGACGGAGCCGATGACGAGGTCGAAGGGATAGCGCGCGAGGAGCGCTGCGGCCTCTTCGGGAAAGTCGTGCGGATTGCCGAGCTCGATCCCGGCAAGGAGCCGCGTCCCGTTGGCGCAGCACGCGCGCGTCGCCTCGAGCTCCGCGAAGTAGGCATCCAGGTCGAGGTATCCGTAGGCCTCGTCGCCGGGATACCATTCAGCGTGCTCGGTGAAGGTGATCCCTGCGAGCCCCAATGCCTGGGCCGAACGCAGCATTGTGGCCATGGAGGCAGTGCCGTCGGGCGAATGGGTCGTGTGCGTATGGCAGTCGATCATCGCTGGTGGGTGAGCTCCTGACTCTAGAGATCTTCCGGTGGCCGGCTGAACAGGCTCTCCGGTGCGTTGGGCGGGACGAGGAGCCGTAGCGATAGGGGCTGCAGTGCAAAGCTCGCAGGCGTGGAGCCGAAGGGGTCGCCATCCAGATGAACGGCCACGGGGGTCGCCGTCTCGACGTCCATCCGGGCAGCCAGGACGTGCATGACATGCGGGTCGTTCAGGTGGCGCCCCCTGATCGATTGCACCAGCGCCCGTAGGACATAGGCAAATCCCATCCCGCGGAAGACGAAGATGTCCAGAAGGCCATCGTCCATACGCGCATGCGGGGCAATCTGGAAGAAGTTAGCGTAGAGCTGGATGTTGCTTGCTACGGCGAGCAGCGTGCGGGTGCGGAAGGTACGATCCCCGATAGTGAAGCGGGCCCGCACGCCGCGGTACTCGGAGGCGACGGTGAACCCGGTGATGATGTAGGGCAGTGTTCGAAAGCGCTTGAGCGCACGCGGGCGCGGCTCCAACTGGGCCGTGATCTCGGCATCCAATCCCAGCCCCCCCCAACTGATGAAACGTCGGTCGTTGGTGATGCCCACGTCGACGCGCTGGATCCGGCTCTTGAGCAAGGTATCACCGACCTCCTTGATCGTGACCGCCGTCAGGAGGGGCATGCGGAGCTGGTGGGCGAGGACGTTGCCTGTGCCGACCGGGACCATCCCGAGCATTGTAGGCGTACCGTAGAGACCGTTGACGGCCTCGTTGATCGTCCCATCGCCGCCTGCAAGCAAGACACAATCCGCGCCGCGCTGTGCCGCCTCGCGAGCATGGGCCAGGGCATCGCCCGGCTGTTCGGTCTGGACGATCTCGATTTGCCAGCCGCTGCGGGCGAGGTAGGAGGCGAGGCGCTTGAGCGGGCGCGTCATGTCCCATGGGCCAGCCGTGGGATTGTAGATCAACGTCGTTTGATGCGTCATAGATGGAGTGTGGATACCCTTTGCATGTCCCGCTCGCGACGCAGTATAGCACAGGATAGGTTCGGAGCAATCCGGGCAAGCGTTTTTGGCTGCCGGCGCCCACATAGCGCTCCAGTAGCGGCCGTGTCTGTGGCGTGACGGGAGAGTCAGTTCGCGAACTGCCACCACGCGAACAGGCAGAACGCGAGCGTGGCCGCGAGCGCGATGCCCCAGTCGCGCCGCTCCATCCGGAGCGCACGCCACGTCGTGCGCTGGCGCGTCGTCTCCAGCCCCCGCGCGGCAAGCGCCAGCGTGAGCTGGTCGCTCATCCGCAGGGTGCCGATCATGACTGCGACGAGGACCGGGAGGTGCTCCTTGAGCCGCCGGAAGAGCGGGCCCTCAGCTACCCAACCCCGCGCTGCCTGCGCGTCGCGCACAGTGTGGTAGAGATCCTGGATCGCGGGAAGGAAGCGCAACGCCAGGCTGACGGTGAGCCCCCATGGGTAGGGGAGTCCCAGCCGGACCATAGCGCTGACCAGCGCTGGCTGTGATGTGGTATAGAGCAGCGCGGCGACGACGAAGGCAATCGCCAGCGCGCGCAGCGCCAGTCGCAGGGCGTCGAGCATGCCCCCCACCGTGAGCTGCAGGGGTCCCAGGGTGAACACCTCGCGCCCCACAGGGCGGAGAAACGGTTGCAGGATCAGGATGAGGATGACCAGGATCGCCATCTGCCGCCACAGGTTCCCCAGTCTGCGCCACGGGATGCCTGCCGCCACGAGCAGAAGATGAATGCCGGCGAGGAAAAGCGCTTGCGCCCCGAGTCCCGGCAGCATGAACGCCGCCATCAGGCCCAGCAGCGTCGCCCACAGCTTGACCCGCGGGTCGAGCCGGTGGAGCAACGAGCTGCCGGGCACGTAGGTGTCGAATGTGACGGTCATGCGCAGCCGCCAATCACGGCCGCGGGCGGGCCATCGGCGATGACGGCACCGGCATCGAGCGTGATCGCGCGGTCGGCGCATGCGGCCAGATCGAGGTCGTGGGTGACCAGCACAATCGTCACGCCCTGCTCGCGGCGCTCCGCCAGCCAGGCCAGGAGCTGTGCGAGCCCGCGCCCGTCCAACCCGACCGTGGGCTCGTCGAGGACGACGATGGGCGTGGCCAGCGCTGCGAGCACGGCCAATGTGACGGTGCGCTGTGCGCCATAGCCAAGGAGCGCCGGCGGCACGTCCGCAACGTCCTGCAGCCCGAACCGCTCGAGCACGCCGTCAACCCGTGCCTGGACGTCGTTCAGGCCCAGGCGCATGGGCCCATAGGCAATCTCGTCCCTGACCGTAGGCGAAAAGAGCTGCTGCTCAGGGCGCTGGAAGAGGAAGCCCACCTGTCTGGCGATCGTTCCCGCGGCGCGCCCGGCCAGCGGTTGCCCCAGAATGCTCACGGTGCCGCTCCTTGGGCGCAGGAGACCGTTGAGGTGGCGCACGAGCGTGCTCTTGCCAGCCCCGTTGCGCCCCACCAGGGCCACGAACTGCCCTGTGCGAACGGTGAGATCGATCCCGTGGAGCACTTCGGCCTCGCCCGGATAACCGAAATGCACGTCCTTGATCTCAATGGCGGGGGCGTTACCATCGCCGCCGCGAGGGCCGAGGTCAGGCCAGAGTCGCCGGGGCAAGAGCAGCCCCGTCTGGATGAGGGCCGTTTCCTGTTTGGCAAGGGCTTTCCAGGGCATCGCGGGGGACACCTGCCCATCCGCTAGCAGTGCGACAGTCCCGGCCTGGTGCGCCGTCTCGGGATGGAGTGTCATGATGAGCAGCGTCGTGCCGGCTTCACGGAGGCTATCGACGGCGGCAAGGACTTCGGCGCATCCTTCGGGATCGAGCCCGCCCAACGGCTCGTCGAGGAGCAGGACGCCAGGCCGCATCGCCCAGAGTGCCGCGAGCGCAAGCCGTTTCTGCTGGCCACCGGAGAGTGCCCACGGGGCACGGTGCCTCACCGTGGTCAGCTCGAAGTGCGTCAGCGACGCCTCGACGCGTCGTCCGATCTCTTCGGGGGCCAGTCCCATCGCTTCGAGACCCCACGCAACTTCGTCTTCCACGGTTGTGGTGAAGAGCTGCGTGGCTGCATCCTGGAAGAGCAGGCCTACGCTGCCGATCTCGGGGGGCCCGTCATGAAGGTCGCGCCCGGCAATGCTTATCGTTCCCGAGAGCGTGCCGCCGGTGTGGCGCGGCGCAAGTCCGGCGAGGACGTAGCTGAGCGTGCTCTTGCCCGCGCCCGTCGGACCCATGACCGCGAGCGCCCTGCCCGAGCCCAGTTCGAGCGAGCAGCCGGTGAGGACCGGCTGGGGGTGCTCTCCGGGCAGGCGGGCGGCGTAGGCGAAGGTGACGTCGTGTGCACGAATCATGGGTAAGGCCCAAAAAAAGCGGAGGAGGCCAAGGGCCCTCCTCCGCACGGTTGCTCACTGCTTGCCCTCAGGCGGTTCTGTCGCGGTAGTTCTCCAGGGGTGGGTACGCCCGTCGCACGGCCCAGGTCAGGGGCAGGCCGATCACGCTCCCGCTCAACGCCTGGATGGCATTTGGCACGATCTCCAGCGCCGCCAGCGCTGCTCCCTGCAGGATCACGCCCGCCAGGAAGTAGCCCCCCACGACGATCGCGATGCTGGCGCCGCCAGCGATCAACGCGCGCGCCCAGTTCAGGCCCTTGCGCAGGATCCATCCCATGGCGAGCCCCTGTAAGCCATGGACGATGAGCGAGAAGATCGCCCATTGCGGAAAACCGAGCAGATCGGCTAATGCCGTGCCCAGCCCGCCGGCGGCCATTGCCACCCACGGCCCAAACGCGGCTGCGGCGAATGCAACACCCGCGTCGCCCAGATGAACGTAGCCGCCGGTTGCCGGGACGGGGATGCGGGGCACGGTGGTCAGTACAAAAATCAGGGCCGCCATTAGTGCGGTCAGGGTGATGCGCCGGATGTTGATCATAGCTCAGCTCCTAATGTTCTCATTGCGCCATCATAGCACTTGGAGGCCGGCTGGCAAGTGATACGGGCGACGCGCCTTGGCCGTCGCAAGAGCGCTCGAAGACCTAGTGGCGGCGATCCTTCCGGTCGTCGTCGCTTACGAAGATGCTCAGGACCACGCTGACCACGCTCACGATGAGCGCGCCCCAGAACGCGGGCCAGAACCCGTCGATGTAGAACCCCACCTTGAACAGGTTGTTGGCGATCGCAGAGGCGATCAGCATCGAGACCGCGTTCACGACCAGGGTGAACAATCCCAGCGTGAGCACGATCAGGGGACACGTGAGCACCTTGAGCAGCGGGCGGATCAAGGCGTTGACCAGGCTCAGGATCACGGCCATGGCCGCGTAGACGACCCAGCCGCGACTGTCGTCGACGTGGATGCCCGGGACCACCCAGGCGGCGGCAAACAACGATAGGGCGGTGATAGCCCAACGGATCAGCAGTTTCATTCTAGAACCTCCCGTTCACTATAGGGACTGCACTCTTACTACGTCACAACGTGTAGCCAGGTTTCGGGAAGTCAGGCCACAACGGTGATCGAGTCTTCCTGTGCCGTCCCGGCGAGCGTGATGCGTTCAGCAGGGATCATGGCCCGAATTGTGATGTCGCCAAAGGGCTCATCTTGTTGTGCGGCGACAGCCTGTTGCTTGATCAGCTCGAGCACCGCCTGGAGCGTGACGATCGCCTCGAGCCGTGTAGGCTTGTCGCTCAGCAGCTTGCTAAAGCTGACCCGGGCCCAGTGTAACAGCCGCTGCCGGATGAGCGCCACCTGCTCGACGATGGAGATACGGGCTCGCTGGATCG
The DNA here is from genome assembly GCA_022707665.1 of Chloroflexota bacterium. Lineage (GTDB taxonomy): Bacteria > Chloroflexota > Anaerolineae > B4-G1 > SLSP01 > PWVB01. The sequence goes on along the minus strand of JAKJAE010000083.1, from coordinate 3,489 downwards.
CCCTCTCGGGGCGTGGGGGCTCGGCGGGAGTGAGGGCAACTTGCGCCGCCTCGCGCAGCATCTGCAGGTCGACGCCTGCCAGGTCCAGCGTGACACGGACGGGGCGCGGCTGGTAGCTGCCGCGGACGTAGGAGCGCAACCCCACGTGGTCGCGCTCGCGCAGCCAGCCTGCAGCCTCTCTGTACTGCCGGTAGGCGCGGAGTTGGCGCACCAGCTCGTCACCCACGTCCTCCTCTTCGTCAACCTCGCGGGCCGACGCAGGGGGTTTGGGCAGCAGGGCCCTGGACTTGATCCAGAGCAGTTTGGCAGCGACCGCGAGGAACTCTGCGATAATGTCGATCTGGCTGGCGGCCCGCATGCGCTCGACCTGCTCCAGGAATTCGTCGGTCACCTGGGCCAGGGCCACCTTGGTGATATCGAGCTCGTTCTTCTCGATCAGCCGCAGCAACAGGGCCAGAGGGCCCTGGAAGACGGGGGTGTGGACCTCGTAACTCGTCTGAGCGACGAATAGTGGCGTCTGAACGTCGGACATATCCCCGCAAGCATAGCGCAACTGCGCCGGAACGCAACCATTGCCTTGACCTGGTTTGGGTTATGTGGGATATCGTTTGGGATAATGTGCTGTATGAATTGCGATACACTAGGGCAGGCTTGAGGTCTCCCAGATGAATCCAATCGGTCCTGTGCTCACGCTACTGCTGCAGTTGCTCACGGTGTTGGGGCTGCTGTTGGTAGCCGACCGCTGGTTGCACCGCCACCTGCAGGGCGTGATGTTCCTGCTGACCGGGGACGAGGAGCTGGCGCTCTGGCTCTATGCGATCGTCCTGTTCCCCGGCGTCGCACTGCACGAGCTGAGCCACGCGCTGGTGGCCAGGCTGCTCGGCGTCAAGATCGGGCGCATGAAGCTGCTGCCCAGTCGGGCGAGCAAGCGCGTTCAGTTGGGATTTGTGGCGATCCAGGAGACGGACTTCCTGCGTGCGAGCATCATCGGTGCCGCGCCCATGGTGTTGGGCAGTGCCGCCGTGATCCTGATCGGGCACTTCGTCTTCGGCACCCCCGAGATCATTGCGGCGTTCTCGTCCGGGGACTGGGCGCCGGGGTTCAGGGCGTTCGTGGAGGTCCTCCGGGCGCCCGACGTCTGGCTGTGGGTCTACCTGGTCTTTGCGATCGTCAATACGATGCTGCCCAGCCGCTCCGATGCGCACGCATGGCCGGCCCTTGCCATGGTGGGGGCTGTCGTCGCCGGCCTCCTCATCTATGCGGGGCTGGAGGCCGTGGTCTATGAGGGCGCGGGCAGCTTCCTCACGGTGGCCGTCCAGTGGGTCGTGTTGCTGGGCGCAAGCACGCTTCTGGTTGACTTACCCGTCTTCGCGGGTATCTTCCTGATGCAGAAGCTGTTGGAGACCCTCAAGGGGGTCCGGCTGGCCTGAGCACTGCGTCTGTAGGGGAGGTCCATTGAGAACGAACTGGCCCGCCATCGTGATCCTCGCAGCCTTCCTCATCATCGGCAGCCTCTATGCCGCGGGGACCCCCGCCTGGCAAGCGCCCGATGAGCCGGCACACTACAACTACATCCGCTCCCTGGCGACGGGCGAGGGCATCCCCGTGATGGAGGCGGGCGACTATGACCAGGATTACATCAGTCGCCTGACCTCGGAAGCGTTCCCCCCCGATCTGTCGGTTGCGTCGTTGGAGTACGAGGACCACCAGCCTCCGCTCTACTATCTGCTTGCCACTCCGGTCTTTTGGATCTCAGACGGCGATGTGTTGAGCCTGAGGCTCTTCTCCTTGCTCCTGGGTGCGATCGGGATCGCGATGCTTTTCATGCTCCTGCGCGAGTTCCGGCCCAACGAGCCGGCGCTTGCCTGGCTGGGTGGGGGGTTGATCGCGTTTGTGCCCCAGTTCGTGGCCATGATGGCGTCGGTCAACAACGACGCCCTGGTCATCCCGCTTCTGTGGCTCTGGCTCTGGCTCGGACTGCGCTATCTGCGCGGGGCCACACCGGCGTGGGCCCTTGGCCTTGTCGCCGGGGCACTGCTCCTGACCAAGACGACGGGCTACGGGGTGCTGCCGCTGGCGGTCCTGTTGGTGGCGCTGCGCATCCGCCGCTCGGGCATGACCTGGACGTGGGGCGCGCGCCAGCTCGCTGCTATCTTGCTCCCTGCCGGGTTGCTGGGCGGGCTCTGGTGGGTGCGCAACCTCACGGTCTATGGCTGGCCTGACCTGCTGGGGCTGATGCGGCACGACCTTGTCGTCGTGGGTCAGCCGCGCACCGCCGACTGGATTGCGACGCAAGGGCTTCTCCCGTTCCTCCGCGAGGGCATCTGGACGCTGTTTCGGTCGTTCTGGGGGCAGTTTGGCTGGATGGGCGTCGTGCTGGACGTCCGGATCTATCAGGGCCTGGCGATCTTCACGTCGCTGACGGTGTACGGTGCCGCATGGGCGCTTCTGGATGCGGTGGGGCGCAAGGGCGACAGCGGCTGGGATGCCCGTGAGCGCGATGGCTGGATCCTGCTGGGGACGGCAGCCCTGATCACCGTGGCGATGCTCGTGGGCTATAACCTGACCTTCGTACAGCATCAGGGGCGCTACCTCTTCCCGGCGCTGCCTCTGGTGGCCCTGGGCGCTGCGCTTGGGTGGCAGCGGCTGGCGCGCCGGCAACTGGCGGTGGGCACTGCGTTGGTCCTGCTGTTGATGGTTGTCGCCCTGGCCGCGATCGGCCTGATTCGGGGGGATCTCCCGGTGTGGCCGATGGCGATGCTCGGCGCGGCGGCAATCGGGCTTTGTGCGCTTGCTTTCGTGCCACAGCGGTGGCAGGGCGTCGCCGTTGCTGGCTGGCTGGCGGCGATGGCTGTGCTGGATCTGTGGTGTCTTTTCGGGTTCATCGTGCCCATGTTGACGCGAACGGTCCCGTAGGCCGGGGGCCCGCGGTGAACGGACGACTGGCGAATATCGTTTGAGGGGGTGGTGGTTGATGATTGAGCCTGGGTTGAGCGCGGAGATTGTCCATATCGTTGCGCCAGGGGAGACTGCGGCTGCCTATGGAAGCGGCCTCGTTCCGGTCCTGAGCACGCCGCACTTGATTGCCCTGATGGAGGGAGCGGCACAGGCCGCCATCGCGCCCTGCCTCGACGAAGGGCAGACGACGGTGGGCACGCTCGTTGAGATGCGGCACCTCGCGGCAACGCCTGTGGGGATGCAGGTGCGTGTGCGTGCGGAGCTGACGGCGGTGGATGAGAAGCGCCTGCGCTTCCATATCGAGGCCTGGGATGACGTGGAGAAGGTCGGCGAGGCGCAACACGAACGCTATGTGATCGACCTTGCGCGCTTCATGCGTCGCGTGGAGGGCAAGGCCGGGCAGGGGGAGGCGCTGCGTGGACGCTGAGGATGTCATCGCGCTGCGCTACGAGGAGACCTATGCCTCTGTGGTCGCCTATCTGCAGGCTCGCCGGTCTGAGGATCCCAGCTTTACGATCGACCAGTTGCGGG
>JAKJAE010000082.1 GCA_022707665.1 Chloroflexota bacterium | reverse complement strand
CATTGGGTTCGGTCATATAAACAGCACCAGCACCGGCTGCACGGGCGACGGCTGCGGTCAACAGACCAATCGGTCCGGCACCGAAGACCGCAACGGTCTGCCCAACCTTCAGGTGGGCAAGGTCCACTGTGTGAATGGCAATGCCCAGTGGTTCCAGGAGCGCTCCCTCCTCGGGCGTGACGCTCTGAGGCAGCACAAAGCAGTTCTCGGCAGGCATCACGGCATATTCGGCAAACACACCGTCAATGGGAGGTGTTCCACAAAAGCGGACCTTTGGACACAGATTGGGATGGCCTTGCAAGCAGGACTCGCACACACCACACGGAATCGCCGGCTCTACGGCTACCAGTGTGCCAATCTGCGGGCCCTCAGCGCCCGGCCCAAGTGCCGCCACCCGGGCAGAAAACTCATGCCCCATTTGGATGGGAGCGGTCACGACCTGGTCACCGATCGCGCCCTCAACATAGTAGTGGACGTCTGACCCGCAGATGCCCACGGAGGCGATTCGCAGCAGAACTTCGCCATGACCTGGGGTGGGCACAACTGCACGCTCAAGCCGCAGATCGCGGATGCCATGAAGACGGGATACCTGCATCGTCGTTGGGAGTGACATAGGGGCTTTCACCTTCCGTTGCTGTTATCGTGACGCCGTCTGGCGCGGACCTATGAGGCTGGCTATGCCTCTCCGAGCAGTTTGCGGCGGTAGGCCTCGTCGGGGCGTGTATGAATGCGCCCGACATTCTCCGCAGTAAGGAATGATGGACCACCAGCGGCATAGGTGCCCAGCAACACGCGCGCAGTCTTCACCATCATCGCCGTGATGTTTTCTACCTGCTCGGCGGAGTGCCCCAAAGCCACGAGTCCATGGTTTTGCATCACGATCACGCGCGGACGCTCACCATAGGCATCCTGGTACGCATCGATGCGACGTTTGATCTCACGCGCAAGGGGAATGCCGGGATCGGTGTAGGGTACGATGACCGGGGCTGGCCCACACATGACGATCTCGTCGGGAAAGAGACGCCCCGCGAATGCCTCCGGAAACGCCTTTGAGCAGGTGAGTGCGTTGATTGCGGTCGCATGGGTGTGGCCGACGAATGAAACGTCGTCCATGCTAAGACAGATAGCGTGGAAAACCGTCTCTGTCGACGGGCGGACGTCACTGTTGGGGGCAGGCCAACGGCCTGTCTCAGGATCAACACGGGCGTCCAAGAGGCGCTGCTTAACTTCACCATCGGACAGATCACCAGCGTCAAGGATGCTCAGTGCGCGCTCCAGTGAAACGCGCACGAAGCCCTTCTCGCTGATTGATGGAAGCTGGTACCCACTTGCTTTGACCCAGAAGGTGCCGTCGGGGTTGCGCGCGGAGGTATTTCCCTCGCCGAGGATGACGTAGTCGTTCTCAGGGTCTCCCAGGGCCCTGGACATTGCGACGAGCTGCTTCAGTGTATCGTTCATATGTCACTCCATGAGCCAGAGGTCTGGTAAGCCATTCTACTGTACCCAGAGGCCAAAGTCAAAGCCACGCCGTTGCACGGGGTGGCCTCAGACCTACAATGGCGTATGATAGTTCTGGCGGTCATCCTGGCCATCTCGTCGGTGCCAGGCCGCCAGGATCGGACCCTGGAGGAGTGTGCCATGGTAGCGCGAATTCTTGACGACGGTGAAGGTATCTTGTGGCTCGCCCCGACGTGGGTGCCGCGTTCGTTCTGTATCCCCGGAAGACGGATCAAACTGCACCCAGATGATTACTACGCTTTTGGGGCGCATCGTGGGGGTATTGACGAGCGTTGGCTCTCGTCGACGACGAAGGCCGATAACGGACCGCTAACAACACCTGATGAAGGGCTGAGCTATGTGCTGTATGGGGATCGGGTGAGCCCCGAGCGGACGCTCTTCAGGGATCTGGTGCAGGATCTGGGTGCTCGCCTGCTCGGGGACTCGTTGTGGGATACTCATCATGCGTGGCCGATGTACTCGAAGTTCTTCGATAACCAGGGACCCTTGCCTCACCATTTGCACCAGATGCCGGAGCACGCTGCGGCTGTCGGTGCCGAGTCCAAACCCGAGGGCTACTACTTCCCTGTACAACTGAACAACCACGGCGGCACGTTCCCGTTCACCTTCTTCGGTCTCGAACCAGGTACTACCAAGGCCCAGGTGCGTCAGTGCCTGGCTGATTGGGAAAAGGGCGACAACCATATCACAGACCTGTCCAGGGCGTACCGGCTGCGGCCGGGGACGGGCTGGTATGTGCCTGCTGGGCTTCTCCACGCGCCGGGCAGCCTGTGCACCTACGAGCCGCAGTGGGCGAGCGATGTCTTTGCGATGTTCCAGTCACTGGTGAGCGATGTGCCCATCGACCGCAGCCTCCTGGTGAAGGATGTTCCGGAAGGAAAGAAGGACGACCTTGACTACATTGTGTCAATGGTTGATTGGCCAATGAACACGAACCCCGATCTGGCCAAAGCACACTACCGGCCACCGCGACCTGTACGACCCATGGGGGAGATGACTGAAGCCGGTTACGTGGAGAAGTGGGTTGTCTACGGCAGTACGTTTGTGTCGGCCAAAGAGCTGACCGTTCTGCCTGGGCGAGAGGTGGTTATCAGCGACGCCAGCCCGTATGGCCTGATCGTTCTGCAGGGTCACGGCATGCTGGGGCCCTGGCCTATCGCAGCGCCGGCACTGATTCGGTTCGGCCAGCTGACCCAGGACGAGTACTTCGTATCGCACGCTGCGGCGATGGAGGGGGTGGTTATCAGCAACCCCAGCGCGACTGACCCTATCGTGATGTTGAAACACTTTGGCCCGAACCCGGACACGCCCCAAGTCTGATCCAATGCAGTGTCATGGAGGTTGACGGGGTATGTTTCAGTTATATAATGAAAGCAAACGCAGATAAATGGAGTAAATTGTGTTCGCTGAGGAGCGTCGACAGGCGATTCTTGAGCTCATGCAGCAGCACGGGCGCGTCGAAGTGGCCGATCTTTGCTCGCGATTCGATGTGACCGGAGCCACGATCCGTGCTGATCTCCAGATGCTGGCAGATCAGGGACTGGTGGTCCGTACGCATGGGGGCGCGCTTCCTTTTGGCGCGGGCCTCTATGAGCTATCACTGATACGCCGGCGGCAGCTGCAGACAACTCAGAAAGCCCGCATCGCGCAGGAAGCAGCGACTCTCATCGACGATGGTGAAGCCGTCTTCATCGATAGCAGTAGCACGGCTCTTGCGATTGTTGAACACATCAGGCATCGTCGCGATCTCACTGTGGTCACGAACAGCCTGGTCGTTGCGCAAGAGCTGTTGGGCCTGCCCAATGTGACCGTTGTGATGCCCGGCGGCACCCTGCATCACGATACCGTATCCCTCATCGGCGTGAGTGGGCTGGCCCTGCTCGAACGCTACCACGTTGCCAAGGGCTTCTTCGGCGCGCACGGTCTGACCATTGAGGATGGCCTGACCGACGTCAGCGAAGCTGAAGCCCAAGTGAAGCGCTCGCTGGCGGGAATGTGCCGGCAGGCCGTCATCGTGGCAGATGCCACGAAGTGGGGGCGTGTTGGTGTTGCCTCATTTGCACGCGTTCAGGATGTTCACAGGGTCATTACCGATCGCGCGGCACCCTTCGATATGGTGCAGCGCGTTCGCGGTCTTGGTGTACAGGTGGCGCTGGTCTAGGTGGTATCTCTGGAGGAGCCATGAAGCGATCAACGATCAACCAACTGCTCCGCGATGCTAAGGCATTCATCGCCAGCCGCGGCTTCTACCTTCCCCCCTTTGCCTTCTGGTCTCCCGCCGACTGGGCCACGCGCGGACCTGAGGTGGCTGAGATCCCGACGAACGCACTAGGTTGGGATATTACGGACTTCGGTAGTGGCGACTATACGACCTGTGGCCTGTTGCTCTTCACCATTCGCAATGGTCACCCGCACAACTGGGAGACGATGAGCGGCAAGCTCTACGCGGAGAAGATCATGGTTGTCGGGGTCGACCAGGTGACGCCCTTCCACTTTCATTGGAACAAGACTGAGGACATTATCAATCGGGGTGGGGGCGACCTCGTCGTCGAGGTCTACAACGCCACCGCGGATGAGCGACTCTGCGATTCTCCCGTTACGGTGAGCGTTGACGGCACGTTGCGCACGGTGGCTGCAGGGACACGGATTCGCCTTGGTCCGGGGGAGAGCATCACGTTGCCCACACGCCTATACCATGCGTTCTGGGGAGCCGGCGAAAGAGTACTTGCGGGCGAAGTGTCACTGGTAAACGACGACACGCGCGACAACCGGTTCCTGGAACCTCGGGGGCGCTTCCCCGAAATCGAGGAAGATGAGGCGCCACTTCACCTCCTCGTGACCGACTATGGGCGCTACTACACAGCCGAACGGAGCTGACCCGTTGAGCAAGAGCTGGGATGCCGTTGTCGCCGGACATATCTGCCTGGATTTCATCCCGGACCTGTCGCAGATTCAGGTGGACTCCGTCGGAGCCTTGCTGCGACCCGGGCAACTGATCGAAGTTGGCCCCGCGATGCTGTCAACAGGGGGAGCGGTATCGAATACCGGCCTCGCACTTCACAAGCTCGGTATCCGTACCCGGCTGATGGGCAAGATTGGCGATGATCTCTTGGGCTCAGTCGTTCGGCAGATTGTCGAGACTCACGGTCCTGGCCTCGCCGGTGGTATGGTCATCGATGGATCGGTCGATACGTCGTACACGGTGATCATCAATCCGCCTGGGATCGACCGGATGTTCCTGCACGCACCGGCAGCCAACAACACGTTCGGTGCCGCGGACATTGACTATGAGGCTGTGGCGCAATCCCGGTTGTTTCACTTTGGCTATCCTCCCCTGGTGCGGCGAATGTTCGTCGATGATGGGGCCGATCTCGTGACGATGTTCCGGCGTGTGCGTGAGCTGGGCGTCACCACCTCTCTGGATATGGCCCTACCAGATCCTGCCTCGGAAGCTGGACGTGTAGACTGGGCAGCTCTGCTTGCCGGCGTCATGCCGTTCGTGGACGTGTTCCTTCCGAGCATCGAGGAGCTCCTCTTCATGTTGCGGCGTTCGCAGTACGACGCTCTGATTCGGCAAGCAGCAGGGAGCAGTCTGCTTTCACTTGTGACGGACAACCTGCTGACAGAACTAAGTAGTGAGCTCATAGCATTGGGTGGCCGCGTCGTCGGGATCAAGCTGGGCGATCGCGGCTTCTATCTGCGAACCGCGGACCAACCACGGCTGCAGGCAATGGGGGCAGCGTCGCCCCCGGATCCTGGGGATTGGGCTCGCCGTGAGCTGTGGGTACCGTGCTTTGACGTGCGCCTGGTAGGCACGACGGGCGCGGGCGACGCGACGATCGCCGGGTTTCTCGCTGGACTACTGCGCGGGCTGTCTGTCAAGGAAACCCTGCGAATGGCGGTTGCTGTAGGGGCGTGCAACGTTGAGGCTGCCGACGCGCTGGGGGGCATCCGGTCATGGGACGAGACTGAGGCACGCGTGGCTCAGGGGTGGCAGCACTATGCTATGCCGCAGCCGTCACCATCCTGGTGCTATGATCCGCTATACGGTCTGTGGGAGAAGCCTGATGGGAGCCGCGAGTGTGATAGTGGCGATGACCAGCAGAGTGGAGTAGGAGCTGCCGCATGAGGATGCCCACCGCCGTCATTTTCGGTGCTGGAAGCGTGGGCCGAGGGTTTCTCGGCCAGCTCTTCACCGAATCAGGCTTTGAGGTTGTCTTCGTCGACGTCGACACCCCGCTTGTGGCAGCCCTGGACCAGCAGCGTCGCTACACACTGAGGCTTTCGGGGATCGATAAGGTCGAAGACCGCACGATCACGCCGGTACGGGCGGTCGATGGCCGGGATGTCGAGGCTGTGGCACGCGAGGTCGGTGAGGCATCACTCGTGGCGACGGCTGTGGGTGCACGTGCGCTGGGGGCCATTGCACGACCGATCGCACAAGGTCTGGAGCGGCGCTGGCAGATCCCTGAGGCTCGCCCACTCAATATCATCATCTGCGAGAATCTACAGAACGCCCCAGAGCGGCTGCGAAGCTTCATACACGATGCTTTGGCGGCCGAGTCACGCATCGCATTGCCCGAGCGTGTAGGGTTTGTGCCTGCTGTGATTGCCCGAATGGCGCCTGTGCCAACGCCCGAACAGCGGGCAGCCGATGTCTCACTTATTGTCGCCGAACCTTACAAAGTTCTTCCGGTCGACCGTGCCGCCTGTGTTGGCGAGGTGCCAGAGGTTGTAGGGCTCTACGCTGTGGCTCCTTTCGAAGCTTACACGGCGCGCAAGCTGTACATCCACAACGCTGCACATGCGATGCTGGGTTACCTGGGCTACCAGCGAGGTCTCCGCTATGGTTACGAGGCGCTAGAGGATACGTGGGTGCGTGAACGTGTAGATCAGGCTCTGAATGAGTCTGCGCGCGCTCTGGTGGCCGAATACGCCCTGGAGCCAGTTGCATTGCAGGAGCACATTGACTACTTGCTGGTACGTTTCGGCAATCGGGCTTTGGCCGATCCGATCGACCGTCTTGCACGGGACCCACTGCGGAAGCTGGCGCCCACCGATCGGTTAGTGGGGGCGGCTCGCTTGGTCGAGCGACAGGGCATGATCCCCCAAGGGCTTGTCTGGGGGATTGCTGGAGCGTTGGCCTACCGGGATGCGCGTGATGAGCATGCCCTGGCCCTTGAGGCAAGGCTTGCCGATGCGGGCCTTGCGAGGGTGCTGGCAGACGTGGCGGGTATCAGGATCGATGAACCCCTAGGCAAGTCCGTATCGGAGATGTACGATATGCTGGTACGTAGTCGCGCTGGCGGATGATCATGTTCTTATGGGTTCTTTCGGAAACAACGACAGAGACAAGGAGCGCCGATGGACGGGAACAAAGTGTTGGATATGAACAAGGAAGAAGCCCTTGAATTGCTGAAGCAGATGTGGGCTATCCGCTGGTTCGAAGATCAGGTTTATGATCTGCTTGGGCAGAACAAGATCAAGGGGGCCTCGCACCTCTACGCCGGCGAGGAAGCCGTGGCGGTCGGTGCGATGTCGGTGATCCAGGAGAACGACCTGATCACGTCGACCCATCGTGGCCACGGGCATTGCTACGCCCGGGGTGCTGTGGCGGCAAGGAATGAGGAAGAACACCAGGAGCACTACAACAAGATGCTTGCCGAGCTCTGCGGCCGCACGACAGGATACTCCGCGGGGCGTGGTGGGTCAATGCATATCGCTGATGTTGAGCGGGGCAACCTTGGTGCAACAGGTATCGTGGGGGGCAATATCCCGGTTGCTACTGGCGCAGGCTTAGCCCAGAAGATGAAGGGCACGGGGAATGTGGTGCTCTGTTTCTTCGGCGATGGCGCCGCCAATACTGGCAACTTCCACGAATCCCTGAATATGGCGGCCCTCTGGGATCTCCCGGTCGTCTATATCATTGAGAACAACCTCTACGGTATGTCGGTGCCCATAAAGAACGCAGCGGCCAAATTGAGCCTAGCCGATCGCGGTTGTGCCTATGGCATCGAGCACGCAGTCGTTGATGGCATGGATCTGCTTGCCGTGCGTGAGGCTGTACGGCGCGCGGTTGACCATGCGCGCAGTGGGAAGGGGCCTTACCTGCTCGAGGCGCAGACCTATCGCTGGTATGGCCACTCACGATCAGACCCACGTGCCTATCGCACCAAGGACGAAGAGGCTGAGTGGAAGGCGCGCGACCCGATCCCCAACTTCTCGAAGCTGTTGGTCGAGCAGGGCGTGGCGACGCAAGACGAGATCGATGCAATCGAGCAGAAAGTGGAAAAGGCAATCGAGCAGGCGACGGACTTCGCGCTGGGCTCGCCAATGCCGCCCGCTGAGGAGCTCGAGAACTTCGTCTATGCGCCATTCAAGTGGACCCAGGCCGATGTCGAGCGTGAGAAGGAGCTCCGAGAGCTTGTCCGCAGGGGGGGAGCAGGGACTCACACGGCGGACTATCGTCAGGCTCTTCAGGAGGCCATGCGCGAGGAGATGCAGCGCGACGAGCGCGTGTTCTTGATGGGCGAGGACATCGGATTGTACGGCGGCGCCTATGGTGCGACCAAGGGCCTGTTCCAGGAGTTTGGAGGGGAGCGGGTTCTCGATACTCCGATCTCCGAAGCCGGCATCGCTGGTGTGGCTACTGGCGCTGCTATGGCCGGGATGCGACCGATGGTCGAGATCATGTACGTGGACTTCACGCCGTTGGCCATGGATCAGCTCGCTAACCAGGCGGCGAAGAACCGTTTCATGTTCGGCGGCAAAACTACGGTGCCCGTGGTCGTGCGGACCGAGGGTGGAGCCGGTCGGAGTATCGCAGCCCATCATTCGCAGTCCCTCGAGGCGCTGTGGACGCACTTTCCGGGCATCTATGTCGTGATGCCCAGCACTCCCTACGACGCCAAGGGCCTGCTTAAGGCTGCCTTCCGTGACGACAACCCCGTGATGTTCATCGAGCACAAGATGCTCTATGGCGTCAAGGGCAATATCCCCGATGAAGACTACATTATTCCCTACGGCGTCGCTGATGTGAAGCGCGAGGGAACGGACGTGACGGTGATCACCTACTCGCGGATGGTTCACCGCTCGCTGGAGGCTGCAGAGCTGTTGGCCAAGGAAGGTGTGAGTGTCGAGGTGATCGATCTGCGGACGCTGAAGCCGCTCGACATGGACACGATCGCGGCTTCGGTCAAGAAGACCGGCCGAGTCGTCGGAGTGACGGAGGCCTATCCGACGAACTCCTTCATCAGTGAGATTGCGGCCCGGATTCAGGAAGAGCTGTTCGACTGGCTCGATGCCCCGGTGATTCGAGTGTCTGCGAAGGATGTACCTGTGCCGATGGCCGAGACACTGGAGGATGTTGACATCCCTAGCGCTGCAGTCATCGCCGATGCGATCCGCCGGATCCTGTAAGGAGGGGGCCTATGGCATACGAAGTCCTGCTGCCAAAGCTTGGGCAGACTGTCGAGGAGAGCCGGATCGTTGAGTGGCTCAAGGCTGAGGGTGATCCTGTGGAGCGCGGAGATGTTCTGTTCACGGTAGAGACAGATAAGGCCGTGCTCGACGTGGAGGCACCGCGCAAGGGGTTCCTCCGCAAGATCCTGATGCCTGCTGGCGAGATGGTGCCTGTTCTGACCGTTGTTGGCCTGATCACGCGCACGGCGGATGAGCCTATCGAAACAGAAGCTGTTGGTTCAGCAGCGTCAGAGACAGCCACATCAGAGGCACCGAAAGTGGCACCTTCAGCGCCAACGGTTGCTGAACCATCGACAACCACCGCGCCAGGTCGGGTCTTCTCGTCACCGAGAGCGCGAAAGGCTGCCGCGGATCGGGGTATCGACGTAACTTCAGTCAAGGGTACAGGCCCTGGTGGGCGGGTTATCGAGCGTGACGTGCTGGGC
>JAKJAE010000081.1:357-9458 GCA_022707665.1 Chloroflexota bacterium | reverse complement strand
CCAGCGCTACCTCGGATTCCTGAAGGATATCTACGAGGTAGCGGTTGCATGTGGGACCACGACCTATATCTGGGGCGGCTTTACGCTCGACCTCGTCGCGGGCCAGTTCCTGCGCGAGCACCATGACCTCGATGGCTTCACGCTTAATATGCTGGATGTCCTGCCGGCGCTGATGGAGCACTATGCACAACGCGGGTACACCCCCAGCTTCCGCGATGACATCGATATGCTCGTGATCGCGAAGGACGGCTTGCACGCCGCCTTCAACCGTCTGGAGCTCGACGGCGAGATCGCAATGTGGCGCCACGCCGGCGATGAGGGAACAGCCTACTTCCCGGTGACCTGGCTTGACGCGGCGCCCAGGGACTTCTACGATACCAGAGCCTATTCGGCGGGACTCCGGCTCGACTATGCGCTCAAGACCAACATCCGTCTGATCCACGCGACGTGGAAGCTCCGGGAGAAGGACCGCGTTGCTGTCGTGCGGCTCGAGGCGGCCTTGGCCGCCGCGGGCCTGGATCCGGAGGTGTTCCTCCGGCAGGTGTGGAGCTTCAATCCCTTTTGGGCCAAACGGGGATTCCCCGAGTACGCGATGCCGGTGGTGGCACGGCCGCTGCTGCCCCTGGGTGAATCGTAGGACCATGTCTGAGGTATGAGTCGCTATGTTACACGAGCACGAAGCCAACCGGCGCTACTGGGATGCGCTCGCCTCTCGCTGGCGCGAGCTCCGCGATCGCGACGGGCTATGGACCCGCTGTGCCGCCGAGCCCGAGCTCGCCTTCGAGGGCAAGGCGCTCGCGATGATTCGTGCGTACGGGGGCAATCTGATGGGGAAGTCCGCCTGCGTCATCGGCACGGGCGACGCCTATGCGGCTTTCGCGTTGGCGGGGCTCGGTGCCCGTGTTACCGCGACCGATATCTCCCAGGGCCAGCTCGATGTGGCCCGCAGCCGTGCAGAACAGCTCGGTCTGGCCCTCGACTTCGACAGGACCGATGCTGCTGATCTTGCGCCCCTGCCCGACGCTGCCTTCGATCTGGTCTGCTCGACCAACGGCCTTTTCGTCTGGATCACCCGGCCTGACCAGGTCTTCGCATCGGTGCGTCGAATCCTCAAGCCGGGTGGGTTCTACGTCTTCTACGATATCCACCCGTTCTAGCGTCCGTGGTTAGACGAGACTCCCGCCGACACGGGCGGGCCGTTACAGATGGCCAAGCCTTACTGGGATACCGGGCCCACCGTCGAGGATGACGAGAGGGGGCGCTCTTACGAGTACAACTGGGCCCTGGCTGACTTGCTGAACCCGTTAGCGGAGGCAGGGCTTGTGCTCCGTCGGATCGCCGAATCGCCTGCCAGGGATCCGCGCTTCTGGGAGGGGCACTCCTATGAGCCGGGCATCGACGCTGGCTTGATGGACTGGCGCCGTAACCCCCGGGCCGGCCTTCCGGTCTGGCTCACCGTCTGCGCGCAGAAGGGGTGAGCGCCTGCGCAGAGAGGCGAACACGACGGTTCGCCCGCAAGTCCGGAGCAGAGAGGCGAACACGACGGTTCGCCCCACGTCAGACTGCAGGGCGAATGCCGGAGCAGAGGGGCGAACTGGAAGTTCGCCCTACGTGCCGAGCACCTCGCGCGTGACGTCGACCCAGCGGCGGATGCGGTCGGGGTCGCCCTGGACCGTTTCCACGTCTTTGAGCGTGATGTCGACGTGGCAGTCGCCGCAGGCGTCGAGGTCGCGCGTGAGCATCTCGCGGACCTTTGCCGCGTTGAAGCCGTAGCCGACCATGTCCGTGGGACTCGGGCGGTAGCTGAGCACGTAGTCCTGCCCGATCTGGGCGGCGCACCTGGCCACGTCCGCCATCGGCGAGACGGCGATCCGCCGCAGATTGGGAATCTGGCGCAATACCTCGATCTTGCGCGTCAGGTCCTCGCAACAGCCGTAGGCCGCCAAGCCGAAGGGGGCCATGATCGGGATCTGGTAGCGCAGCATGAATTCTTCAAACTGCTTGGGGCCCACTGCCGTCGTCTCCTGCGAGGCCATGAAGACCCAGAGCTGGCGCCGTGAGACGCCGTTCCGGTTGGCGGCGGGATCCGCGAGTTCCTCGGCATAGGGCATCGCCTGGTTCTGGTGCGCGCTCAACGACCAGTCGCCCACGGCTTCGGCCTCCTCATGCGTGCGTAGGATGCCGTCGCGCATCCGCGCGAGCAGCCGGTGCAGCCACGCAGGCCGGTCCATCATGTCCCACATCACCTGCTCCAGCCCGCGCAGGTAGACGAGCTGCGTTGAGATATCGCCTTCCCACATGACGTAAGCCGGCTGCCGGTCTACGTTGATCGTAAGGAGGTCGCCGATCGCATCGTCCAGCTTCTCCACGCGCCGTGCGGTCTCCGCCTCGTCGATCACGTGGTGCGGCTCGATCAGCCGCTCAGCGTCCTCTTCGGCCTTGAGTGGGGCGTCCCAGACGAAGGATCCGCGCGCCTCGGTGCTGTGGGTGCGCGGCGAGGCCAGCCCCCAGACGCCCTCGGGCGGCGTGATGCAAGCAGCACGCACGGTCACCCACGGCTCGAAGATGAAGTCATCCCCCAAGGTATAGCGGAAAAGGCTCTGTTTGAAGAAATCCTCGTAGCTCCGGAAGAATGGGTCGTCGCAGTGCAGGCGTGACTGCGGCATCTCTTGCCAGGCGAACGCGCGGACGTAGATCAAGGGCCGCGTCCGCTTGAGGCTGTTGTGGCGCCGCCAGAGGTCGCGACGCACGTCCATCACCGGGTCTGCCGCGATCTCGCGATAGCGCTCGGCCAGGTCCCGCAGGATAGCGTAGTCCTTGATCGTCATAGTCCGTTTACCGCAGAGAGCGCAAAGAGCGCAGAGCCATAGGATGCAGACATTAGTGAACTCTGCGCTCTCCGCGCTCTCTGCGGTGGCTCTCTCCTCTAGAGCATCCCCGGGATTTCCGCGAGCGTGGCGGCGAAGCGGTTGGCGTCGGGGTGGGATTGGTGAACCAACACCGAGGGAATGCCCACAGCCGCTGCGCCCAGCACGTCGGCACGGTAGCTGTCGCCGATCATCCAGCGGGCCGTCGCGTCGGGGAACGCCCTGAGCGCGATCCGGTAGGCTTCGGGGTGTGGCTTCTCATACCCTGTGAGCGCCGAGTTGAAGATGCAGGCGAAGACGCCCGAGAGGCCGAGTCCATCGACCAACGTCGCGAGCTCCGGCACGTGGTTTGACAGGATCACGTGCGTCCATCCGGCCCCGGTCAGCGCGCGCAACGTCGGCGCGGCGTCCTCATACAGGCGCCAGTGGGCCAGGTCGAGATAGGTGGGCCGCACGAGCCTGGCCATGGCATGCGCGCGTTTCGTCTCCAGGCCGACGCCCAGATAGGCGTCGACGAAGACCGGTTCGAGCGCTGCCCACCAGGCATCTGCCGAGTCGAGATGGGGGTGGGGCACCTCCGGCGTGTGCCAGGGGAAGCCGGCCCGCGTGAAGGTCTCGAGCTCGTCCATCGTCGCCGGGCACTCCGGCGCCTCGTGCTGCAACACCTCGTAGAGCGATGCCATCCATGCACCGCCGTGGCGATAGCCCAGCGTCTCGTCGAAATCCCAGAGCAACAGCTTCACGCGTGCGCCACAGGCATCGGCTGCTCGCGGGGCGAGAGGCCGTCAGGGTCGTTCACTACGGCGCCTGGTGGCGCGGGGATGCGCCCCGCGAGCAACGGGTCGCCAGTCGCGCGCATCCAGGCATCGAGCCGCGCCCGAAGCTCCGCCAGCACAGCCTGTGCCCGTGGGTCGCTGACGAGGTTGTGCGCTTCGTGAGGGTCGAAGACCAAGTCGAAGAGCGCCTCTTGGTCGGGTGCCATCCCGGCCCACCCGTGCTCGAGCCAGAGCGACTTGCTCGGACTGTCGTCGCAGTTAGGGAGGACCGGTCCGGCCCGGTCGTCGAAGCGGCGGATGTACTTCCAGCGCTTGGTGCGGATCGCGCGCATCGGCTCGTAGGCCGCGTGGTAGTTCACCTCGGTGAAGACCTCGTCCCGGACGTCGGCGACCTCGCCGCGAATCAGGGGCATCAGTGAAACGCCCTGCAGCCACGGCGGGGGCTCAATGCCCAGCAGGTCGCAGAGTGTGGGGAAGATGTCGATGTGGCTTACCAGGCTGTCGACCACGCGTCCGCCCTCAAAACCGCCCGGCCCGCGCACGATGAGCATGATGTGGGTGCCGCTGTCAGTGAGCGTGCACTTCATCCGCGGGAAAGCGATGCCGTGGTCGGTGGTGCAGATGACGAGTGTGTTCTCGGCGAGCCCCGCGCGATCCAGCGCAGCCAGGACCGTGCCCATCTTCGCGTCGACGTCGCGTGCGCTGGTCATGAAGTGGGCCATGTCCTCACGGGTCTCGGGCGTGTCAGGCAGTGGCTCCGGCGGGCGACAGTAGCGTGGGTCGCCAGCGTCGCTCAGGGGCCCGAATTCACGGTGCGTGTCGCTGAAGCCCACCGAAAGAAAGAAGGGCTCGCTGGGTGCAGACTCCAGGTACGCGGCTGCGTGCACCTCCGCATCGTTGTTGCCCAGCCACCGGTCGTAGCCGATCGTTTGCCAGGCATCCGGACCGTGGGCCACGTGCTGCACGCCTGCCAGGACCGTCTCGTAGCCGGCATCCCGCAGCGTGTGGACGATGTGCTGGCTGTAGTCGTTCAGCGACCATCCCCGATGGGCCAGCCCCGTCATCCCGTTGTTGTGGGGATACATTCCCGTCAGCAGCGAGGCGCGGCTTGCCGAGCAGGTCGGGTTGGCGCAGAACGCCTGGCGGAAGAGCACGCCTCCCTCAGCCAGTGCCTGGATGTGGGGTGTTGGCACGGCATACCCATAGGGTTGCACGTACCGCCCAATGTCGTGTGTGTGGATGTACAGGATATTTGGATGTGCTGCCATGATGCCTCCTCTGATTGCTCTTGCGGGCATGCCGCGCGGAATCCCGGGCAGGCTCCTCGGTCCAGATAGTGCGCTCTCCAAGGGCTGCCCAACCGCTATGTCGCCTGGACCTTCATTGCCCGGGCAAGATCATAGCCGATGATGACCTGACGGTAGCCGGCCAACGTGGCATCGAGCGCCGTGTCCCCGGTGTCGACCCTCAACACGCCGATCTGTAGCGCCTTGCGCTCTGTCGCAATGATCGTAATCCGGTCCGGCCCGACCCTGCGGATCACGGCAGGCGTGAACGGCTTGTTGCCGCGCCCGAAGATGAAGCCGTTCCCACCGAGGGGCGTGACCACGATGGTGCTGTGGGGGTGTTCGTCTAGCAGGGCGAGGATCTGCTGCTCGTTGAGATCCTGGGCGATCACCTTTCCGTCAAGAACGGCATCGATCCCCAACAGGGTCTTCGCGATTCCGAGTGCCTCGGCAATTGCCTGGACGGTCGTGCCTGGCCCCAGTAGGTAGAGCTCACCGCTCTCCATCTGTTCTACGATCGCTTCAGCGACGTCCCGTTTGTTATCGGCTTCATCTGGCGTCATTCGTGAGCCCTCTTTGCCGGGCTGAAGCCGCGACTGTACGTTGGGGGTCAGCAGGAAGCCGTAGTGTTGCGCTGCCAGTCGATTGGCACGAAACGCGTCTTCGTCGATGTCAAGTACTTCGACCTCTGTGAGGTCAGTACCTTCGACAAAAGCGTCCACCATCGCTGCTGCAGCGCGTGCGCTGAGTGCGAACACGCTGCTGAACACCTTGACACCTGCGGGCACGGCAACGACCGGTTTCTCAACCCCAATGGCGTCGTGGATGTCGCGCGCAGTGCCGTCGCCACCTACGAAGACCAGCAGGTCCGCTCCGGCTTGTACCATGGCGATGGCGGCCCGGCGTGTGTCATTTGCCGATGTCTCACCTTCAGGATCCGGCGAGCCATCGATGAGGGTGAAGGGCAGGCTCAGGGCAGTCAGGAAGTCCGCCCCCATTTTCCCTGGAGGCGCCAACCATGCAATGTCGCTTTGGTGTGAGATCTCAGCCAGGAAGGTGGCGGCACGCTGCGGCGTGACCGGTTGTGCACCAAGCCGTCGCGCCTGTGCGATCATCTCGCCGTCGGTGCCTTTGAGGCCAACACTGCCGCCCATTCCCGCAATGGGGTTCACGATCAGGCCAATCGTCTTCATTGCTGCCCGCTTTCACGCTGTAAGGTATGTCTGAATAGGATTGTACACCTGCCCTCCGGCCCCGTCTAGAATCCTGCGGATCGCCAGGTCCCGTCTCCGTGCACGCACCTTCCCAATGT
This sequence comes from Chloroflexota bacterium, assembly GCA_022707665.1. Lineage (GTDB taxonomy): Bacteria > Chloroflexota > Anaerolineae > B4-G1 > SLSP01 > PWVB01. Next base: position 3,217 of record JAKJAE010000081.1, on the reverse strand, counting down.
CCGGTGCTGTGTCCCTGGTCGAGCGGTGCGGCGAGCATGGGCGGATCCTGACGGAATTCACTGCTTGACGTATTTGGAAATATATGTATTATATTTATATATTTAATATGGCTTCACAAGGAGGTTCGGCCCGGACCCGGCACGGTTCAGGATGATCAAAACCCAGGTTTTCAACCACCCATTGCGACACCCTTCGGAACTTTTGCGGCGCGATGCGCGTCACTATACCGAACTGCCATCATGAGATGAAGAAGAAGGTAAGGGCAATGGGTGACAACAGTGAGAATCACAACAACCAGGACAAGCTTCACGCGGTCTTCAACCTGATCTTGACGATCGTGGTTGGGCTCATCGTGCTGGGCCTCGCGGTCAGGATGGGCGCCGGCCTGTTTGCGGCTGTTGAGCCCGAGCAGGCTGAGGCGGCGGCCGTGGAGACGGCGACTCCTACCGCGACCACACTTGACCCTGTGGAGACCCTGCTCCCCACCGAGGTCCCGGCAACAGACGTCGCTCCGACGCCCGTCGCTCCGACGCCCGTCGCTCCGACGGCAGTGCCGCCAACGGCGACGCCGGAGCCCACCCCGACGCCGGTTGTGCCGAGAGCGGTGGTAAACGAGAGTGCCGTGAACGTGCGGCGTGGTCCCAGCACCGGCTACGATAAGCTGGGCATGCTGGAGCCCGGCACCGAGGTGACCATCACGGGCAGGCACGACACCTGGTGGCGGATCGACTTTGGGGGTCAGGAAGCTTTCGTTGCGGGTGAGTTCGTGACGGCGCTGGATGTGGATGGGGTGTCCGAGGTGTCCGTGACGGAGCTGCCCGGCCCGACGGTGACCCATCCGGTCTTCGAGCCCGCGCCGCTCTGGGCCATCGACGAGCCCCGCTGGATCGATGTGGATCTCTCGGAGCAACGGGTCACGGCTTATGAAGGCCAGACACCGGTGCAGACGTACCTGGTCTCAACCGGTCTGCCGGCCACGCCAACGCCCGAGGGGCAGTTCCGGATCTGGGTCAAGTTCCGCTACGATGATATGGCGGGTGCGGACTACTATCTGGAGGACGTGCCCTGGGTCATGTACTTCTATCAGGGCTACGGCTTTCACGGCGTCTGGTGGCACGCCAACTGGGGTCATCCGATGAGCCACGGTTGCGTCAACCAGCCGAACGATATGGCGGAGTGGCTGTTCAACTTCGCCGATGTGGGGACGCTGGTCAACATCCACGAGTAGTTGACCTGTAGGGTGATCGCTGCCCTCTTGGGACTGAAGGCTCTGGGTCGACCCCAGGCCACGGTGCAGAGAGGGCAGCGTTCTCGTTCAGCGACGGATTCGGGTGAGACGCTCTACCTGTACACCCTCCGTCAGGCGCGTCAGTTCCGGGTCACCGGTCAGCAGCACAGCACCAAGGCGCTCTGCAGCGGCAGCTGCGAATGCATCCGCGCAGGAAAGCGTGTGGTGCATCTTCCAGTGAGCGGCGCGCCAAACGAAGTCCTCCCCGACAGGGAGCACTTCCAGAGGCAGCCGCTGCAGCTCTGCCAACGTCTCCTGGGCGGCAGACTCTCCTTTGACCTTACCGACGCGGTAGACAACCTCACCCAGATTGATGATCGATATCGCCAGCGAGGCGTTTTTAGCCTGCGCTTCTCTCAGAAGCTCGGTGACACGCTTGGCGGCAGGCTCTTCTTTCTGAAGCATAGCCAGGAGTGCCCATGCATCAAGCACGTAGGACGGGGTCATCCTGGATCTCCAGCCGGTGTTCTTTCTCCAGATCCGCGAGTAGATCGGCATCGGCGAACTTGCCGTACAGCCGTTCGATGAGCGAACCCGTCTGTGGCTCTAGGATGATCTTTCCCTCAGCAACTTGGATGTGGAAACGCGTGCCCTCTTCGAGACCTAACGCATCACGAATCGGCTTCGGAATCACCAACTGCCCTTTGGAAGATAGGGTGATCGACACTATAGACCTCCTCGTCTTACCTGACCCCTCCAGTTGTAAGACAAAAGAGTGCCGCCGTCAATGATGCGTTGTCCCCCGACATCCCGGAAAGGTGCTGTACCATTCGCAAGAGTAGTTCCGCCAAGCTTTGGTGAGAGCTACCTCGGAGCTTCCAGCCCCAGATCGCGATGCAGGTAGCGCACCGTGTCGCCGACCTGTTCCTCAGGGATGCAGAAGGAGACGCTGTGCTCCGTGACTGCCTGGGCAACGGCAATGACGCGCGTTCCCTGCGCGCCCAGCGCGGAGAAGGCGTGGGCAACCACGCCCTTGCCGTTCCACCCCGGCACGCCCACGACCGACACCGTGGCGACCTGTTCCTTTGCGCCCAGGGTGTAAGCGCCGCGTTCGAGCTCCACTGCGAAGGCCGACCGCAGCGTTTTCAGGCAGCGCTGTTGGTCCTGCCGGCGCACGATCAGGTTGAGGCTATGCTCGGAGAAGGACTGGGAGAACATTAGCACGTCGATGCCGGCCTCGCTGAGCGCCTGGAGCGCCCGCGCCACGACGGGAAGCGACCACGAATCGTCGACGCTGCCGACGGCAATCAGGCTCAGACCGGTCGTGGAGATGATGGCGGGCAAGGGCTGCCGCTCCGGGCTGGGGGACTTGACGATCAGCGTCCCGGGGTCCGTCGGGTCGAAGCTGTTCAGGATGCGCAGCGGGATCCCGTGCTCGATGACCGGGCGGATCGTTTTGGGGTGCAACACGTCCGCGCCATAGTAGGCCAGGTCCGACGCTTCCGTATAGGACAGCTCGCGCAATGTCCTGGCCTCCGGCACCAGATTGGGGTCCGCGGTAAGGATGCCGTTGACGTCGCTCCAGATCCAGACCTCGTGGGCGTCGAGCCCGGCGCCGACGATGGCGGCGG
>JAKJAE010000081.1:0-282 GCA_022707665.1 Chloroflexota bacterium | reverse complement strand
CCCGCCACGCCCCAGCGTTGTGGTAATGCCGTCCTCTGTGGCAGCGATGAACCCTGTGATCACGGGGATGGTCCCCTGGTCGACCAACGGCTTCACCTTGGCCTGCAGTTGTTCCCGCGTCCGGTCCATCTGCGGCACCGCGGCGCCGAAGGTGTCGTCGGTCACGACGAGATCGGTCGCCAGGAGTGCGCGTGAGCGCACGCCGCGCTCGCGGAGAGCCGCGGCGAGGATGTGGACCGAGAGCTGCTCGCCGAAGGCCGCGACGTGGTCCCGTCCCCGAGC
>JAKJAE010000080.1 GCA_022707665.1 Chloroflexota bacterium | reverse complement strand
GGCGCCGATGGCCATCAACGTAGGTATTGGTGAAAGTCGTTGTATGTGCCGCGCGGTGGCACATCACCGATACGCAGCCATTGAAGCTAGCAACGTCAAAATCATCGCCAGCGCTCGTCAACACACCCACACGCCGCCCCAAAGCTGCCGCAGTGAGCGCAGCGTAGGATACGGTTCCCCCGATGGCGAACGACTGATCAGGACGCACATCATGCGTGACGTGACCGATCGCTAAATAGTCTACAGCAGCCAGCGCCTGTTGTGGACGCGGCGCTTTGAACGGGCTTAAGATCACGCGCGTTCTTGGGTAGATCGCGGTACGATCGTCACCGCACGATCGTGGCCCTTGCCCACACTCTCGGTCGTCACCCGGTTGTCATCACGCAGGACTATGTGCACGATCCGCCTCTCGTGGGGGGGCATGGGGCGCAAACGAACCATACGTCCCTCAGCAACCGCCTGGTCAGCTTTGGCCCGCGCCATCGTCTCCAGGCTGCGCCGTCGTCGCTTTCTGTACCCGTCTGCGTCGACCACGACATTGTAGTTGCCATCCGACTGATGATACAGAAGAGCACGGAGCAGATATTGGAGCGCGTGGAGGTTTCTAGCACGAGGGCCCACCAGAGCATCAGCATCGCGCCCCGTCAGCGAGACCCAGATGGTCGGTCGATCCTCGTCGACCCACTCAGCCGTCGCCTCGATCTCCAGACCCGGAAGCATGTTGGCCACCATCTCCGCTGCTAGCGCGCTCAGCCGCGCACGGTCAGCAGTCGACACAGTTGCCGACTCCTCGCGGGCAGGTTGTCCCGCCCATCTGGGCCGGGACTCCTCGCGGCGGGCAGCTTCGCGCGGTGACTGGGATGGAGGTCTCGCGGAGCGAGGATGTTCCCGTGGTTCCACACGCTGCTGGGGGGCAACGGTCTGAGGCGCGACGGCTTGCGCGATCGGAGAAGCAACCGGCGCAGGGGGCTCGGCAACAGGCTCAATCGGCGTGCTATCCTCGACCGCAGGTGCTACCTCAGTGACCAACGGCGTAGCGGAGGGTGGCACCTCGGTCAACACGGGTTCGGAAGCCAAAGGCGCATATGCCTCGACGGTCCTGATCTGACTGCGGACCAGGCGCACGCGTGCTTCACGGGCACCAATGCCTAAGAAACCACGGCTGCCCTCATCAAGAACCTCGATCTCAACCTCATCGCGTGTAGCGACAAGTCGTGTCAGTCCAACGATAATCGCCTCCTCCACAGAGGGGGCGGTCACAACAACAGAATCATCCAATGCCATCTAAGAACCCTCCTGCCTTGCACCGGCGGACCCAACCGCCGCATCTCTTCAGAAACAAACGCCGCAGGCGCCCCAGACCCGGACCGCCCATCGAACGCCCACCATAGGGTTGGTTCAGCCCTTCGACGGCGCGCGTTTCCGCGTTCGCTCGGGTGAGGTCTGACCCTTTGCTGACGGTGCCGCTGCTGCGACGGGAGCGTAGTGACTGCGGAAGAGGAAGTACTGCAGGATGCCCACGAGGTTCGTGATCAGAAAGTACACACCCAGTCCTGATGCGTACGTGAGCGTGAAGAAGCCCGTCATCAGTGGCATCATCAACATCATCTGCTTGTTCATAGCTGCAGCCTGCGGATCCATCGCCGGTGGAGTCAGAAGTTTCTGGTAGTACCAGGAAGAGATAACCACAAGAACCGGCAGGATGAAAAGCGGGTCAGGAATGGCCAGGTCCAGCCACAGGAACTGGCTCTTCAAAGGTACCAGTGTGCTCAAGCTGGGGATCCAGTGGTAGATGTCCTTGGGCAGCGCGAGGAGCTGCAGCGGCGTACTGGCCAGCACCCGGATGATCGCCTGGTAGAGGCCAATCATCAGCGGTAATTGGATCAGCGTAGGGAGACATCCCGCCATCGGGTTGATCCCTGCCTCGCGATAGAGCTTCATCTGCTCTTGGGCGAGCTGGTTCTTGTCATCCTTGTATTTCTTCTGAAGCTCATCCAGCCTGGGCTTGAGCTCCTGCTGCCGCTTTACACCCTTCTGCTGTTTCAGCTGCAGCGGTGTCGTCGCCAGCCTGAGCAGGAGCGTGATGACTGCGACAGCGACAATGGTCTCCTGTCCCAGGAACTTATACAGCAAAAGCATCGCATTGATGAGAGGTCGAACCAATACTGCGTCAAACACCACACACTCTCCTAGTCATACACCAAGTCACGACGCACGATCCGTGCCGAAAGCCGTCGCCATCCGCAGAATGCCCCAGCGAACGGCATCGCCGCGCGTTAGTCTGGTCCATCGTAGCGGCCTTTTCGCAGAGTGCAATCGCACTCATTCGGACACTTCCGGAGACGACCACAGCAATTCCCCTGATGCAGGATCAAATGCCTGGACACACTCAGCCACCAACACCGGCATCGTATAGAGGCGCTCCGCATCGAGAACGAGGTCGCCTGGCAGCCGCCCCGGGTTGGGCAACGTCATCCCCCAGCTCTGCTGCACTGTGCCGGTCGCTGTGTCGATGGCCGTGATCTGCCCTTTCTCATAACCCGGTACGTAGAGCAGACTACCATCTTCGGCCAGTGCAGGCCGCCCCCGCACCACATCGCCTACCGACGCCGGCGCGTCCCAAACCAGCGCACGCGTCTCGGTGTCAAAGGCATAAACGTTGCCGCCCATATCGGCGACATAGAGAACACGTCCCGACACAAGCGGTGTCGCCCATAGCCAGTTGTCGGCCTCAAACGTCCAACTCACGCTCTGGGTATCGAGATCGACCTGATACAGCTTCGAGGCGAAATCGCCCACCCAGAGGTCTCCCTGAGCATACACCGGAGTGCCCGCGATCGCCCCTTCGACCTCAAGCTGCCACTGCTCAGCACCAGTCTTGAGATCAACTGCGTAGAGGTGATGATCCAGTGAGGCAATGTAGACGGTATCGTCGACGACAACCGGCGTAGCCCATACCCGATCGCGGGTGGCGAACTCCCACACCTGACTGCCGTCCGCGATGTTCAGCGCATAGACCCGGCCATCGCCGTTGCCGATCAGGAACATGTCCTCAGCGACAACACCACTCCCCACATACTGGCCACCTGCGTCTTCGAAGCGCCAGACCTCATCGGGCCGCTCTGCAGGCGATGCACCAAGGGCAAGCCCATACACTGTGCGATCCGTGAACCCGGCAACGATCAGCATGCCGTGGTCGCCGACTTCAGGGGCGAGCACGGGCGCGGCATAGAAGGGCTGCTGCTTCTCTCCCTCTGCGTCCGGGAAACTCCAGTACACCTTGCCGGTCTCTGCATTGATAGCTTCAATGTGTCCAAGGCAAGCTGCATAGAGCGTGCCCTCTACAGAGATCATTCCCGGCCAACTTTCGTGGCGCAGCCCGCCACCAGCACAGCCAGCCAGCAACACTGTCGCCACGATGGCGACAAGCCAGACTCTGCGCACCCACGCACGCCCCGACGGGGCCTGTGACGCTAACGGGCGGTTGATCGTGATCCGCCGAACGCTCATTCTTCCTCCTGCCATAAATTCACGGAGACTACCTATCCGCTTGGTGCCCGACCGACCAATCATCGCCGCACGACGCGGGTGGGGTGGCGCCCGGTGTCCCTGGGATCGTCACGGGGACCGGATCGTAGCCACCAGGGTTCCAGGGGTTACAGCGGACAAACCGTTTGAGCCCCAACCAGCCCCCCCGCATGACGCCGAAACGGTCGATCGCTTCGTAGGTATATTGCGAACACGTGGGTGTGAAGCGGCACGAGGGCGGGAAAGCGGGTGACACGTAACGCTGATAGAACCGCAAAAGGACCAGAACTAGATTCTTCACACAATGCCCCGGGCATCAGGTTCAGCCAGCGTGGTGGCATCAATCGGGACCAGCAGGCCAGCGCGCTCCATCACCGAGTGAAGTGCCGCACCTACTTGGACCTCCCCAGCATCTAGCAGGCCAGAACGGGCGACCAGGACGATATCCCAACCGGCGGAAATGTGCACATAGAGCTGTCGCGCAGCCTCGCGCAAGAGACGTCGCGCCCGATTGCGCCCCACGGCATGACCAACCCTCCGGCTTGCGGCGATGCCCACGCGCGAGTAATTCAGCATGTTAGGCGCCCGCCATAGTATAAACAGCGGATGCGCCCACGATCGCCCCTCGGACCGAACTCTCCGAAACTCTTCTGGACGCCGAAGACGCATCTGCTTCTGCCAGGGGGAGCCGCTGGATGGGCTTCCCACCCGGGCCTACTTGCGTGTGCGCGGTCGCTGTGCGGATTCCTTCCAGTTAATGCGTTTGCTGCCGCCCAGCTCGACAACGATCAGCTTATGGCGACCCTTCTGTCGCCGGCGTTTAAGCACGTCACGCCCGGTCTTGGTCTCCATACGTGCGCGGAAGCCGTGGACGCGCATGCGCCGACGCTTCTTGGGTTGATAGGTACCCTTGGTTGCCATAATGAGTCTCCTTCTCGCTTTGTAATTCTCTCACACACTGAACGTCGCCGCACCGGTCCCTAACACAAAACGCGCGCGGTTGCCCGCGGCGGTTCGTTCAGCAGAGCATGATTAACCCATCAATCAAGACCCACGCATTATACCGTAAGCGCCCGCCAAGTCAATCAGCGCAAACGGGAATCACCGCTGCTCACCAGGAGATATCAGGCCGGTGCAACCGGCCCACACGCACGATCTCGTCCAGGCGTTCGCGACGTTCCATATAGGATACCAGCTCACGCGCCTTCCCTGCTTTCCCTTTGCCATCGAGTGCTTCGAAGTCGACACCGAGGTCGTAACTCAATGTGCGCAGTTCATCGAGGCTGAAGCGTTCGACCAACGCCTGGCGGAGGCGCACAGCTTCTCGCTGCGGCTTCGAGAGGTCGACGCCATCCAGCAACGCCCGCACGTCGACACGTTCCCGCAGGCCGGGAGGGACAAAGCTCTTCTCGCCCATCGCCTCCAGGTCCAACAGGTACTGGTAGTCCACCACAATCTCGGGATGCTCTGGGAGGGGTACCTTCTCCTCGACATGGATACCCGAGATCGTGCTGTGAATGGTGTCGAAATGCGAGCGGATGATGGCGAGAAGCGTGCGCCGCGTCCGCTCTGGGCCTCGCACGAGAATGGAGACCCGCTTGTCCTCCCGATCGGCCTGTACCAACGCTGTGTTGCCCTGATCCCCCACCACAACTCCGTGTCGCCAATAGATTCCCTGATCGATATAAGGGTGCATACGCACGATGAACCTGGAGATGACGCTCCCCGGAAGTACGTTGTAATGGTACTGGAAAGCCAGGCTGTTGGTCCAGACTCCGGTGTCGGGAGCCTCTTTGCTCAGGAGGTCGGGAACCAGGAAACGATCTGAACGGACATCATCAAACGGAAAGCAGAGTTCGAACTTTCGCATCATATCGAGGACGAACTGGTGTCGATGGCGCGGATAGGCGTGATGGTCGAGAATGCGGCCAAGATCCGATCGGTCCAACAGGCCATTCCGTCGACGCAAGCCTTCGTCGTTCAGAATCCGGTACACGCCATTCGTCACCCATTGGGGATTTAGAATGTTGGTATCCTCGAGGCGTGGATCGTCCTGGAAGTTCAGGACAATGCCCAAATCATGCAGAAAGCCAATCAATGTGCGCTGGCTGCGCTCGTCGGTGACTCCGTGGGACTGGCACAACTCCAGGTAGGACTCATAGGTCATGTAGTCCTTGTCCAAGGCCTCGATCTCGCGCTTCACCTCAAACCACGATTCGAGGAGCGCATCGCGGAGATGGGGCATGCGCGAGATCTCCCGCACGATCCGTGCCTTGAGCTTGTCAATGCCCATCCCGGTAGCGCAGGAAGTCCCGATGATCGCCCGTATCTGTGGGTACTTCAGTGGCAAGCCTCGTCCGTCAAGGTCCATCGCATGCAGGTCGGATTTGTTCGCCACAACGATCACCGGCGAGTCACTGCCGAAGCTCTGGATGATCTTGAGCCAGTACTCCAGGCGGTTCTCCTCCTCGGTCAGCCTTCCGTCCAACACCAGCAGGTAGAGCGTGCGCTTGGTCAGGAAGAACTGGTGCGTCGCATGCATGATCTCCTGGCCACCGAAGTCCCAGACGTTGAGCTGGACATCCGCGTCATTCACGTGCACCGTCCAGGCCTGGATGTCGATCCCCTCTGTCTTGGGCTCCCAGGCATCATAGGTGTTTGCAGTGAGCCGCCTGACCAGCGAGGTCTTGCCCACGCCTCCCTGCCCCACCAAGACCATCTTGGCTTCATTGAGCGGACGTTTTTGGCCGCCCAGGTGCTGGAGATAATACGTGATGACCGTCGCCGGCTCTTCGGTATGGGCAAGGATCTCCGGAGGCACAGGCAAGGGATTCTCGGTGAGATCCAGCCTGTCGAGGTTCTCCAACTTGCCAATCTCGACCGGAAGCGATACCAGTTGGTTGTGATGGACATCGAGTTGCCGCAGCCGTCGCAGCGCACCGATCTCTGGCGGCATATAGGTGATAGCGTTACTGTGCAGCACCAACGCCATCAGCCGATCCAGTTCACCGATCTCCGGTGGCAGCCCACTCAGCCGGTTGTTGTGCAGCTCCACATATTCCAGATTGCGGAGGTACTTTATGTCAGGCGGGATGCTTGAGACCTGGGTGTGGTCAATGACAAGGCGCTCCAGGCTGCTCAGGCGCCACACGCCTGGCGGGATCTCAAGCATCTGGTTACGCCCCAAGTTGAGATAGCTGAGGCGGGCCAGCCGCGCGATCTCCAGCGGCAGCGCAATGAGTGGGTTGCCCCACAACTGAAGATCCTCCAATGCCAGCATGCGGAAAATGACCTGTGGGAAGATCTGGATGCGATTCTGGCGCAGATCGAGGCTCGTCAGATTCACCAGCATCTCCATCTCTGGAGGCAACGCGGCCAGCGCGTTACCCAGGAGATCCAGTGAGTTGAGACCCGTGAGCAGCCCAATCTCGGGAGGTAGCGCCACCAACTGGTTGTGGCGTAGATCGAGCCGGGTCAGCTGCCGCAATCGCCCGAGCTGCGGCGGTAACGCCACAAGATCGTTTCCACACAGGTCAAGCGCGGTCAGATGGTCAAGCTTACCGATCTCGGCTGGCAGAGCCGCCAGTTCGAGATAACTCAGGTCCAGTGTCTCGGCTCCGGTTGCGGCAGCCTCGTCAATGCGTCGCAGAATCTGCTCGTCGGTCAAGGGTACCCTCATGGTTCGCGCAACTGCTCGCGGAATAGCTGCAGGGCAGACCAGTCACCCGCTGCCGCCAGGCGCGCCTGTTCGGGCCAGGTATGCAGGTGTTGGACACGTATTGCCGTCTCTCCAATGATGTCCGCAAGCTGCTCTGGTGTCAAGCTCGCCAACTGCTCATAGATACGGATCCCGGCGGCGTTCAGCGCCGCGACGGCTTTCTCGCCGATCCCTGCAATCTGTGCCAAGTCATCAGGTAGGATCAAGAAGCGCTCCTCCAACTCGGTAGGCTGTGCGCCCTCGGCTGACAGGGAAACGGCGGCGAAGCTGGACGGCTCGTGCTGCGGCGCGACGCGCCAGCGGTAGTCGGTCTGCAGCACCTGCTTGTACTCAGTCAGAACCTCTGGCTTGTCTTCGATCGCCCAGGCATCACCCATCCAACGGTAGACGAGGGCACATCGGATCTGTTGGGCATAGGGTTGTTGGTTCCAGCGCGCAATCTCGGCGTAGGCAGCCCGCAGCCATCCCACATTCTGGTTTACCCAGCCCTGATCGTGTTCACCCGAGGGTCGATGGATATGATTCATCTCCGTGATGTAGACGGGGACGTCGCGCCATTTGGCCGGGATGCGCTCCATAAAGGTACGGTACGACTGGAAATCATAGTAGTGATCGGCCAGCGGCCCGTTACCGTCGCCGAATCTCTTGAGGTGTGTGATGGCGGCGGGGTCGGGGCCATGGGTATAGGTGTGGAGGATAACGCCATCAAGCGCATCGATCCCGTCGAGCATCTCGCTGAAGTAATCCAGGGGCCTCCAACGCGCGTTGCCCAGCTTCTTCATCGGCATGTAGTTGAACGGATCGAGCCCGCCTGGGCAGACGATCGCGTTGGGCACGACTGCCTTGATGCGTGCATAGGTACGGTTGAATGCATCGGCGTAGTGCGCGGCGGTGATGTGCTCAACCGGGTTATCGAAACCACCTGGGTGCTCCCGCGGATTATTCTGCTCATTGCCAATCTGGATCGTCCAGGTGTAGCTCAACGAGGGTCGCGCGCTATCCTTGAGATATACCTCAACCCAACGCGCAGCAGCGGCGGCGAAGTCATCATACAGGCGCGACTCCGGGAGGGTGCCGCCGGCCTCATAGCCGTGGTTAAGCCGGATAATGACGCCATACCCTGCGTCGGCCCAGTTCCACAGCCTCCGTCGGATCTCGGGGTTGAGATGAATCGAACGCGCGTGTCGGCCACAGATCTCGGTGAACAAAATCCAGCCCGTCTTGCCACTCTCGTGGTAGAGCCCACGCATCCGGTCACGGATCAACTGGTCATCGGCAGCAGCGAGCGCATGGATGCCAAAGATGTGCGGTGACTCACCCGTCCGAATCGTCGATTTTGTGACCGCGGGACGTGTGTCGGACTGCGATGGGTAGCGCAGGTACCATGCTGCGGCATAGCCCTCATAGCGCGCTGGGGTTCGTACGTGAATCCACGTGTCGCGCTGGGCTACCTTTGCCCCTGTGGTCACGGGGTCTTCAAGCGTCTCCAGCACCGTCCTGTGCGGCATCCACCAGGTTCGCGCGTACTTGGTGCCGGGTCCCGAGCGCAGTCTGAGGCCCGAACCGGGGCTCTCGACAACGACGTATGAAGTTGGAGTGCCCATCGGCGGCTGAGGGATGACAGGCCGGCCTCCAAAAGGCGGCAGCGTGAGAAACCATGCTGCGCAGAAGCCAACCTGACCCTCGGGAGCCTGCACATGGAGCCACTCCCCGGCCTTCCCCACCTTCTCCGTCACACTATGGGCGCTTTCCAGAGCCTTCAGGAGCGTCCCATCGGGAATCTTCGTTACTTCGTCATAATCTAGGCCGGGGCCAAAGCGAAGGCGCAGATTGTCCCCCGCGCTGTCAACGGCAACGAAAAGCACCGTCTCGGGATCGATCTCTACGGGCGGGACCGAGGTTGGGAGCCTGACGTGGGCCGCCGAGACCCACCCCACCGCGCCTTCTTGTGTGCGCACCCACAACCACTGCCCCGCCTTGCCCACCTTGGCCCTGACCACGTCCTGTGCCTCAAGCGTGGCAAGGATCGTACCAGTGCCAGCAGTAGCCACAGGCTCGCCGGCAGCATGCGGCACGGCATGCACCGTGATTCCGCCTACCGCAACCTCGGTGACCTCAACTTCCAACGAGGCTTCAGGAATGGTGATCTCGGTATCATCAGAGCTCCCAGCGGGCAGCAGGAACGGCTCGGGATCGATCAAGTCAAACGGGTATGGTGTGTCCCCGCTGACAGTAGCGCCGTGCTTCTTAAGGCCCAGGTGCAGGTGTGCCTCGTGTGTATAGCCTGTGC
>JAKJAE010000007.1 GCA_022707665.1 Chloroflexota bacterium | reverse complement strand
GTGCTTACCAGGTCGGCGCCATCGTCCATCGTCAGGTGCGGCTTATGGTCGAGCGCAGCGTTGATGTGCTCGTAGTAGGTGTCGTTGTCCTCGCCCTTGATAGCATAGACCGGGATCTCGTCATAGGTCACGAGGGCCGCGGCCACGTCGTCCTGCGTGCTCAGCGGGTTACTGGCGACGAGCACGAGATCGGCGCCGCCTGCAGCCAGGGTGCGCGCCAGATTGCCGGTCTCGGTCGTGACGTGCAAGCATGCCGACATCCGCACACCCTGAAACGGCTTCTCGGCCGCCAGGCGCTCACGGATCTGCCGGAGCACCGGCATTTCGCGCTCGGCCCACTCCATCCGCAGCCGGCCGGAAGGCGCAAGATCCAGGTTCTTCACATGATGCTTCATCGAATACACTCCTTGGTGTTGGTGATTGTTCCCACAGATTGGCGGGGACCAGGCTATCCCCCGCTCAATGCCGCAGTTGCAGCGTCGTCGCCGAAGACGGACCGGTAGCGGGCAACGAACTCGGCGATGGAGTAGTGATGCGTCTGGGGACCCGTTGTCTCGAGGACGTAGGTGGCTGCAAGGCTGCCCAGTCGCCCGCACGCCTCCCACGGCAACCCAAGCGCCAGGCCCTTCATCAGACCGGCGCGGAAGGCGTCGCCAATGCCTGTGGGGTCCATGATCCCATCGGGTGTCACCGCCGGGATGACAATTTTCTCATTGCGCCCTTCGCCCACCCAGATCGCGGCCCCTTCGGCACCCAGCGTAACAATGACCGCACGCTTCACAGCGCGGCGGATATCGTCATCCGTCATGGCAGTACGGTCCTTGAAGAGCTCGTACTCGTAGTCATTGACGATAAGGATGTCGGCCCCGACCACGCCATCACGCAGCGACTCCGCGCTGATCCGCACAGTCTGCTGGCTGGGGTCATAGATATAAGGAATCCCCAGCGCACGGCATTCGCGCGGATACTTGTCCATCGCCTCTGGATCGTTCGGCGAGACGATCGCGAGGTCGACAGGCGCCGCCAGATCGTGGAACGACAGCGTGCGCGCAAAGGCCATGGCGCCGGTATAGAAGCTCGCAATCTGGTTCAGATCCTGATCGGTCGTCACAAAAAACGAGGCGGTGAACACTTCGGGCACCACCTTGACCGCAGACGTATCAACCCCCTGCTCCTCCAGCCAGGCGCGGTAGTCGCCGAAGTCCTGACCAGCGGTCCCCATCAACAGCGGGCGCTCACCCAGAAGCGCCAGACTATAGGCGATGTTGGGGGCGCATCCACCCCGCTGCTTGACCATCTCATCCACCAGAAAGCTAAGGCTCAACTTCTGCAGGCGATCGGGCTTCACATGGTCCAGGAAATCTCCCGGGAATCGCATCAGATAGTCATAGGCAATCGAGCCCGTAACGACAATATTCATGCATGCCTCCTCATAGCGGAAGATCGGTGACTGGCGATCTCACCTATCCTCTATCGATCACTTGGCCGAGCGGGAGGAAACGGTCGCGCACAATGACGCGCAGCGCCCACAGCCCATCCCAGGGACGAATCTTCTTGCCTTCCTCGACGGTACGAGGGGTGTAGCGGATCGGCACCTCGACGATCTCATAGCCAGCGCGCAGGAGCTTGTCCGTCAACTCGAAGTCGAGGTCGAATCCGGCACCGGTAAGGCGCAGCCGTTGGAGCACATCGGTCCGCACCATCTTCGACGCCGTCGCCACGTCGCTGAGCTTCGCGCCATAGAGCAGGTTCGTCAGACCGGTGAGGAACCGGACGCCCCAGTAGTTGGCAATGTACTTGTAGATCGCGCGTCCGCCCAACGTGCGCGACCCGAAGATAGCCACAGGGTGATCGGACTCGGCCCGCGCCAGGAAGAGCGGGTAGTCGTTGGGGTCGTACTCGAAGTCGGCATCCTGGATGAAGGCATAGTCACCCGTGCACTCGGGGATCGCAGTGCGGATCGATGTCCCCTTGCCCATGTTGCGCGGTTGGTAGATCACGCGCGTGTCGGGATAGGTAACCGTCCGCAGAAGATCCTGCGTGCCATCGGTCGACGCGTTGTCGACCACGATGACCTCGCGGTCCCATCCGGGGAGCAACGGCGCCCGGTGCACACGCTCCAGTACGGGAAGGACCGAGTCCTTCTCGTTGTAGACGCAGACGATCAACGACAACTTCATGCGAGGAAGTCCTCGAAGGCCTGGAGCATATAGTCCAAGCGTGCGTCGTCCATGCCCGGATAGACACCGATGAAAAGGGCGGACTTGAGGACACGGTCGGTCTCCGTCAGAGGCGTGGCAACCCGGTGGGGGATATTGGCATAGCCCGGCTGGTGCAGGATGTTGCCCGCGAACAAATAGCGGGTCTCGATCTTGCGCTCCTTGAGGTAATCGTTGAGCTCACGTCGCGTGAAGGGCGCCGTCTCCGGCACCGCCAGCGTGAATGCAAACCACGCCGGGTCGGCCTTGGGACTCCACTTGGGCAGGATCAAGCGATCCTGGTAGGGCAACAGGCCCTCATACAGCACCCGGAAGTTCCGCTTGCGTGCAGCGACGAAGCTTTCGAGCTTCGCGATCTGTGGGATGCCGATGGCAGCCTGCACATCCGTCATCTTGAGGTTATAGCCGATCTCGGTGAAATAGTAGCGATGGTCATAGGGCTCGCCCAGGCCCGGGATCTCCCAATCGAAGCGATGCCCACACTCCCCATTACGATCGCTGCGATAGTCGCACCAGCAGTCGCGGCCCCAGTCGCGAATCGTGTGGGCGATGTGATGGAGCCGCGAGTCGTTCGTGCCGACGGCACCCCCCTCACCAGTGGTGATGTGGTGGGCTGGATAGAAACTGAAGGTGGCCAGATGCCCAAAGGTACCACACGGCTTGCCATCATAGACACTGCCCAACGCGTCGCAGGTGTCCTCGATCACGTAGAGACCGTGCGCGGCAGCAAACGCCATCACCGCATCCATCTCAACCGGATTCCCGAGGATATGGGGAACGAAAACCGCACGGGTCCTGTCGGACAGTCCCGCTTCCAGCAGGTCGACGTCGATGTTGTAGGTCCCCACCTTGCAGTCGACGAAGACCGGAATCAGACCGTTCTGCACAATCGGTGCGACGGTCGTGGGGAAGGTCGCCGCCGGCGTGATGACCTCATCGCCGGCCTGCAGTGGGCGGTCCAACTGCGCGGACCGCAGCGTCGTCATCGCCACCAGGTTGCCCGAGGAACCGGAGTTGACCGTGAGGATGTGCTTGAGCCCCAGGTATGCCTCGAGGTCATCGGAGAACGCCTCTGCACGCGGTCCATCGGTGAGCCAGAAGTCCAGGATCGCCTCGACGCCGGCCTGCAGCTCACGCTCGTCATAGACGCGCCCACCGTAATTGACGAACGTCTCACCGGGCACAAAGGGAGCATTCTGGCCCTGGCTGGCGTGTGCCAGGCGGTAGTACTCGCCCACCTTCGCAAGGATCTCTTGCCTCAGGCGAGAGACATCGACATCATTCGGCATGGTCACCCTCCGACATAGAAACACGGCTCCCCTGCTCTCCTGTATGGAAGTCCCGGGAGCCCTGGCGAGGTGCAGAAGCACGGAGCGCATCGATCGTCAACGACAGCCCTTCATCCAGAGGGATGCGGGCCTCCCAATCAGTCAGCAACCGCGTACGTCGCGCGTCGGCAGGGATCGCCGGCACCTCTCCCGCGCGGTAAGGGAGGGCGCCCGCAAGGATCTGCCCCTGCGAACCCGTCAGATCCCAGACGCGTTGGACGACATCGAGGATGCGCGAGAGCGTGCCCGTGCCCAGATCGAGGACGCGCCCCTCAATGGCAGGGGTTGCCATCGCGGCAAGCAGCCCGGCGACGATATCCTCAACGTAGATGAAATCACGCTGCTGCTCGCCCCCGGTCATCCGGAAATCCGCATCGCCCAGTGCGGCAAGAATCGCGGCAGGCACGAGGGCCTCCCGGCGCTGGCCCGGTCCGTAGACCTGGAAAGGACGGACAGACACCACAGGCAGGCCCCAGGCGTTAAAAGCAGCGCGGGCATAGGCCCAGGCAGCCACCTTGGAGGCGCTATAGGTATTGAAGGGATCGACCCCATCGTCCGAGCGACGCGCCCCATACTCGTAGGAGGTCCCGATCACCACGATGCGTTCGACGGAGTCAAGCCGGCGTATGCCCTCCAGGAGCGCGATCATCCCGCCGACGTTGACGCGGCACGCCTCAGTCATCGGAAGTCCGGTATCGGTTGTGCCCACAGCGGCAAGGTGAAAGATCCCCTCGGGCCGCGCCACCTCCAGCGCCCGCGCGACAGCATCGGCGTCGGTGATGTCACCGACCATCGCCCGGACGGAGCGCGGCAACCGATCGGCCTCGCCCGGCAGCACTAGCGCCGTGAGATCGCACCCGGCCCCCAACAGGGCATCCACCAGGCGACCACCGATGAAACCGGTAGCACCGGTGAGGAAGATCGAACGGGGCAAGCGATCTGCCGGGACCCCGGTCGGAACGGACTGGGTCACAGCGCCCACTCAGGCCACCTGGCCATCAGCGAGGTAACGCGCATACCAGGCCATGGTCTCACGCAAGGCGTCCTCGCGGGATATGAGGGGAATCCATCCCACTGCCTGCCGGATCTTGGCACTGTCGAGGTATTGGTCCTTGATCTCGTTATTGACCTCGTTGAGCACCGTGGGCTGCAGGTCGGGGTGCGGCGAGAGCTTCAGGATCAGGCGCGTCATCTCCAGAACGCTCATCGGCTGGTCTGTGCCGCAGTTATACGCCTGGCCGCGGATCTCGGGACGATCCAGTGCCTCCGACAACATCATATAGGCGCGCACCGCATCGCGTACGTAGAGGTAATCGCGCATAAAGGTCCCATCCGACCGAATGACCGGCGACTCGCCCTGAAGCGCACTGCGAATCGTGCCCGGGATCAGCCGGTTCCAGTTCAGGTCCCCCCCACCATAGAGGTTGGCACAGCGGGTAATCGCTACAGGCAGGCCATAGGTAACGGCATACGCCTGAGCAAGCAGGTCGGTCGCGCTCTTGGAGACGTCGTAGGGGTGTTGGCCCTGCAAGGGCATAGCCTCGGTGTAGGGGAGAACCGGCTGCGTGCCGTACGCCTTGTCACTGGACGCAACGACAATCCGCCGCACCGTAGGGCAGCGGCGGGTCGCTTCCAGCGTGACCCACGACCCGCGGATATTGGACTCGAAGGTCGAGAGTGGCGCCCGGTTCGCGATGCCCACGATCGTCTGAGCGGCCAGGTGGAAGACCGCGTCCACCTCATACTCATTGAGCGCACGCTCGACGGTGGCGTAGTCGGTGACATCACCGTGGACGACACGGATTTGCTGGAGCGTGCCCGATCGCGACAGGTGTGACTGGGGCACCTCGTCCCGGATGAGGCCGACAACTATGGCACCGGCGGAGAGCAGAGCCCCGGTCAGCCAGGATCCCAATAGCCCCGTGCACCCCGTCACCAGGACGGGGCGATCGTACCAGAATCCCTTGTTCAATGTTGCGTCTTTACCTGACATCCACACGACCCCATCATAGACCTACCACAGTCTCCAGGGTGCGCCCTGTTCCCAGAGCGCGCTCAGCTCCTGTGCCTCTTTGAACGTATCCATCGCCCGCCAGAACCCTTGGTGGTGGTAGACGCCCAGTTGCTCAGCGCTTGCCAGCTCACGCAACGGCTCCTGCTCCAGGACGAGGGTGTCATCCCCCGCCAGATAGGACAGGGCTTCACGCTCGAAAACCATAAAGCCGCCGTTGATCATCTCATCGACGAGCGGTTTCTCCTGAAACCCGGTCACCCGGCCACGCTCGTCGGTCTCCATCAGACCGAAGCGCGAGAAGGCCTTGACGCCGGTAATCGTCGCCAGAAGCCCTTGCCTCCGGTGGTGGGCGAGCAGGGCATGCAGGTCGATATCAGCGACGCCATCCGCATAGGTGACGAAGAAGCGATCTCCCTGCACATAGGCCGCGGCCTTGCGCACCCGCGCGCCAGTCATCGTCTCCAGGCCAGTATCGGCAAAGGTCACGCGCCATCCGGCGATATCGTTAGGCGAAAGGTACCCCACGCCCCCGTTGCCAAGCTCCAACACGAAGTCACGGCTGCGCCAGTCATACTCCAGAAAGTAGCGCTTGATCGCGTCGCCGCCATAGCCGAGGGCGAGGATGAACTCCTTGAACCCCTGAGCGGCGTAGATCTTCATCACGTGCCAGAGCACCGGACGGTCGCCGATCTCGACCAGCGGCTTGGGCACGATCCGGTTCGGACCGGCGAGATCGCCCATCCGCGTTCCCTTTCCGCCACACAGGATGATCACCGGCACATTCTCGCCTCCGGTTCGGACCGGCGCGGTTTTTAGGGCATCGGACATGGGCTGGCTCCCGTAAGAACAGGGCTTTCTACCTGACAAAGCCCACCGCTGCGCCCGGTTCGGACCGGCGCGGTGGGCCTCAGGGCAATGTTAACATGGGGAAGGCGATTGTCAAACGGGGAGCCGACCGTGTCTTGACATGCCGGGTACCCGTGGCATAATCGAGATGATCGTAGAAGCGTTGATGGAGACGAGTAGGCGCACGCACACGCCCAAGCGAGTCCGGGAGGGTGAGAGCCGGATGGCGAAGAGTGTGCCGAATATCACTCCGGAGCTGCCCGCCAAACGTGCGCCAGGCCTCAACTGGCGCTACAAGTAGACCGGGCCGGGCTGGCACCCCGTTACCCAGTGCGCGACGGTATCTGCCGTCGACCGAGCGGCCTTGCGTGGTGCAGGGCAAGCAGGGTGGTACCGCGAGAGCAGATCACAACGCTCCCGTCCCTGAAACGGACGGGAGCGTTATTAATGTATGGACAAGGTGGGGCTGCGCTTCGCCCTATACAAAGGGTCAAAGGAGGCACAACGATGGCGTTCAAACCGGTGAGCGCACAGGTGGATTTCGTCAAACAGGAGCACGAGATCCTGGAGTTCTGGACTCGCACCGAAGCTTTCCGCAAGCTCAACGAGCTACGCGCCGGGGCACCCCGCTGGTCCTTTATCGACGGGCCCATCACGGCCAACAATCCTATGGGCGTGCACCACGGGTGGGGACGTAGCTATAAGGATCTGTGGCAGCGCTTCTGGGCGATGCGCGGTTACCAGGAGCGCTATCAGAACGGCTTCGACTGCCAAGGGCTGTGGGTCGAGGTCGAGGTGGAGAAGGAGAAAGGGTTCGAGTCCAAGCACGACATCGAAGGGTATGGCCTCGCTCCGTTTGTGCTCGAATGCAAGGCCCGCGTCCTGCGCCAGGCCGCACGTCAGACTGAGCAGTCGATCCGCCTCGGCTACTGGATGGACTGGAACGATCCTGACACACTGCGCTATCTCGCGGACAAGCTCCTGGAGGACGCCCAGCAGCAGGTGACCGTCCAGGGACCCAACGGCCCCGTGACAGGAACCGCAGAGCAGGTCGTGGGTCAGTTGGGCATGCCCGAGCTGGGCGGCTCGTACTTCACCTTTGCCACCGAGAACAACTACACCATCTGGACCTTCCTCAAGCGCGTCTGGGAGAAAGGCTGGCTCTACAAGGGCCACGACGTCATGCCCTGGTGCCCCCGCTGTGAGACGGGTCTCAGCCAGCACGAGATCGTCACGGATGGCTACCGCGAACTGACCCACGATGCCCCGGTCGTCCGGTTCCCGCTGACCCATACCGGCACCGCGGCTGAGGAACACGAGGCGCTCCTGGTCTGGACGACCACGCCCTGGACTTTGACGAGCAATGTGGCGGCTGCCGTCGGCCCGGACCTTACCTACGTGAAGGTCAGAGCGCAGGATGGATGGGTCTACTACCTGGCCGAGGGCACGCTTTCCCACGTGATCAAGGGAAAGGTCGAAGCGCTGGGCCGGCTCAAGGGCTCGGATATGATCGGCTGGACCTATGCCGGTCCCTATGACGAGCTACCGGCCATCCAGGCATCCGGTGTCCCGACGCTGCACCGGATCATCCCCTGGGACGCCGTGGGTGAGGAGGAAGGCACAGGCATCGTCCACATCGCGCCCGGCTGTGGCGCGGAGGACTTCGAGTTGGGCAAGATCCACACGCTGCCCGCCGTAGCCCCGTTGCTGGAAAACGGCATCTTCCGCGACGGGTTCGGCTGGCTCACCGGGCGCGAGGTCGGAGACGTAGCGCCCGCCATCTTCCACGATCTGGAAGACAAAGGGCGCCTCTATCGCGTCGACGCCTACACCCACCGCTATCCCGTTTGCTGGCGCTGCGACACGCCCCTGGTCTTCCGCCTCGTCGACGAGTGGTTCATCAACATGGGCCAGCTCTATGACAAGCCCCGTGAGGAAGTCACCGAAACAGAAAAAGCAGCCAGCCTGCGCTACCAGATTATGGACGTCGTCGACGAGATCCAGTGGATCCCGGAGTTCGGCTACGCCCGGGAGATGGATTGGCTGCGCAACATGCAGGACTGGATGCTCTCCAAGAAGCGTTATTGGGGCCTCGCGCTGCCGATTTGGGTGTGTGACAACAAGGCCTGCAACCACCATGAGGTCATCGGCAGCGAGGATGAACTCCGCGAGCGTGCAGTCGAGGGCTGGGACGTCTTCGAGGGACACACCCCGCACCGGCCCTACGTCGATGCCGTCAAGATCGCCTGTCCGAAGTGCGGGAGCACGATGACGCGCATCGAGGACGTCGGCAACCCCTGGCTCGACGCTGGCAGCGTTGCCTATTCCACCCTCCGCTACCGCACGGATCGCGAGTACTGGAACACCTGGTTCCCCGCACACTGGATCAGTGAGTCGTTCCCGGGCCAGTTCCGCAACTGGTTCTATAGCCTGATCACGATGAGCACGGTCTTCGAGAACCGCCCCCCGACCAGGATCGTCCACGGCTACGCGACGCTCTTCGCCGAAGATGGTCGCCAGATGCACAAGTCGTGGGGCAACGCCATCTGGTTTGACGATGCAGCCGAGGCTATGGGCGTCGACACGATGCGCTGGTTGTTTGCAAATCAGAAGCTCGACCAGAACCTGCTCTTCGGTTACCATCGCGCCGATGAGACGCGGCGTCGCTTCATCATTCCCCTGTGGAATGTCTATGCTTTCTTCGTCACCTATGCCGGCATCGATGGCTGGACGCCGCCCAAGAGCCTGCTCACCAACCCGGGTCGTCTTGACGAGGGGCAGCCCCACCTTGACGCACCATGGACCCCGGACGTAGAGCCGACGACCCTCGATCGCTGGATCATCGCGCGGCTGCGCCAGACCGTCATCAAGATGACGGAAGGATATGAGGCCTACGTCCCGCTTTACATCGCCCAACCCGCCGAGGCATTCCTCGACGACCTGAGCAACTGGTATGTCCGGCGCAGCCGGCGCCGCTTCTGGGCTGCCCGTGGCGAAAGCCCTACGTCCGATGCCGACAAGGCGGCCGCCTACCAGACGCTGTACACCGTGCTGGTCACGCTGGCCAAGGTGCTGGCGCCGGTTCTCCCCTTCATTCCGGAAGCCATGTACCAGAACCTGGTGCGGATGGTCGACGCAACGGCTCCCGAGAGCATTCACCACTGCATCTGGCCCACCGCTGAGCCTCTGACGGCGTCGGAGGAGGACCTCGTCGACGCCATGAGTGCCGTTCGGGAGGCCGCGACGCTGGGTCACTCGATCCGCTCGTCGAACAACCTGAAGGTGCGCCAGCCGCTGGCTCTGGCACTCATCGCTACCGATCCGCGCCACCGCGAGGAGCTCACTCAGTTGCTTGACCTGCTCGCCGATGAGCTGAACGTCAAATCGGTGAGGTTCGTCGCAGAGGAAGGCGAACTGGTGACCTATCGCCTGCTCCCCGCCAATCGGGTCCTGGGGCCCAAGTATGGTCAGCAGTTCCCACTGGTGCGCAAGGCTCTCAGCGAGATCGATGCGGGCAAGGCCGTGACCACACTCCACGCCGGACAGCCGCTGCAACTGCAGCTCGCCGACGGAACGGAGGTTGCGCTCGCCCCGGATGAGGTGTTGATCCAGTCACAGGCACGTGAGGGCTTTGGGGTAGCGGGAGAGGGCGGACTCGTCGTCGCGCTCGACACCACGATCACGCCCGAGTTGGAACTGGAGGGGTTGGCGCGCGAGGTCGTGCGCCGTGTCCAGGAGTTGCGCAAGCAGGCAGACTATGCCCTTACCGATCGCATCGAGGTCGAGTATCGCGCTGAGGGAAAGCTACGTGAAGCACTGACCGAGTATGGATCTGTCATTGCAGACGAGGTGCTCGCAGATCATCTGAAGGCGGCTGAGATGCCTGCTGGTGACACCTCCCTCCAGGATGAGATCGATGGCTGCGCGGTGACCCTTGGCGTGCGTCGTATACTAGGCCCTGCACAGTCGTAACATTCGCCGGAAAGGAAACCCTATGGGACAGAGACTTGAGGCATTGAACGAGCATCTGACCAGAGTGATCGATCTGCGCCGGGCGACCAGCGTACTCGATTGGGATCAGGAGGTCTATATGCCTGAGGAGGGTGCTGAGCCGCGCTCCCAGGCACAGGCAACGCTCACCACGATGGCCCATGAGATCTTCACCTCCGACACAACCCGTAGCCTTCTGGAGGCTGCCGAAGCCGAAGTCGCAGATCTCGATTTCGACAGCAATGAAGCCAGCACGGTACGCGTGGCGCGTCGGCACTTTGACCAGGAGACCAAACTGCCCACCGCCTTCGTAACGCGTGAGAGCAAGGCGATCTCCCGATCCTTCATGGCCTGGCGCAAGGCGCGTGAGGCCGACAACTTCTCCGCCTTCGAACCACACCTGCGCGAGGTGGTCGAGCTCCAGACTGAAAAAGCCAGCTATCTGGGCTACACCGATCATCCGTATGATGCACTCCTGCAGCAATTCGAGCCCGGCATGACCACGGCCCAGATTGAGACGCTGTTCGGCGATCTCAAGGCAGGTCTGGTCCCGCTCGTCAAGGAGATTGCAGCCCGCCCCAGCGTCGATGACAGCTTCCTGAGCCTACCATACGATACGCAGAAGCAGTGGGACTTCACGCTCCTTCTCCTCCGTGGGATCGGCTATGACTTCCGGCGCGGTCGCCAGGACCGGGCTGCCCACCCGTTCACCACCCAGTTCGGCAACACCGATGTACGCGTGACCACGCGCACCCACGAGACGATGCCCCAGTCGGCAATCTTCAGCACGGTCCACGAGGGCGGGCACGCCCTCTACGAGCTGGGCAGTCCCGACAAGTTCGAGCGCACGTTGCTGGCAGGCGGCTCGACCCTGGGATTGCACGAGTCCCAATCCCGTCTCTGGGAAAACCAGGTCGCACGCAGTCTGCCCTTCTGGCACTACTACTATCCCATCCTGCAGGCCTTCTTCCCGCAGCAACTGGGGAATGTATCGATGACCACGTTCCACCGTGCCATCAACAAGGTCGAGCCCAGCCTGATTCGCGTCGAAGCCGATGAGGTCACCTATAACCTGCACATCTTCGTCCGCTTCGAGTTGGAGAAATCCCTGCTGACCGGCGAGCTCAAGGTGTCCGAGGTTCCCGAGGCCTGGAATGCCCGATACAAGGAGTACCTGGGGATCACGCCTCCCAGCGATGCCGACGGCTGCCTGCAGGATGTCCACTGGTCTCACGGGATACTCGGCTACTTCCCCACGTACACGCTTGGGAACCTGATGTCCGCGCAGATCTACGCGCGGGCGCTCCAGGAGATTCCCGGTCTCGAGGAAGGTTACAGCCGCGGCGAGTGCGCCCCGCTCCTCAATTGGTTGCGTGAGCACATCCACAAGCACGGCAGCAAGTTCACCGGCCCCGAGCTGATGCAACGGGAGTTTGGCACGCAGATCAGCGCCCAGCCCCTATTGGCCTATCTCCGCGCGAAGTACTCGGAGCTCTACGACCTGTAGTCAGCCGCCACATGCAGAGGCGTGCACCTCGAGTACCTGTGCCACACGAAAGTCCTCCCGGACGATGCTCCGGGAGGATTTTCGTATCTCTGGGGTACAATCCATACTTGCTCGTGCCATCTGGCCTGGCTACACTAAGATGACCGTCTGGAGGAGGACCTATGAAAGCGCTCGAACAGGCAAATGACATCTTCGACCAGCTCGTCGCGTGGCGCCGCGACTTCCACATGCACCCCGAATTGGGCCTCGAGACCTACCGTACTGCCGGCATCGTCGCCGGCGTCCTGCGTCAGTTGGGCTATGCCGTGCAAGAAGGCATCGCCAAAGGTGGCGTCATCGGCATCCTGGAGAATGGTGATGGCCCGGTCATCATGAGCCGCGCTGCCCATTACTGAGGTCAACGAGACGGACTTCAATAGCACGCGATCCGGCATTATGCACGCCTGTGGACACGATGCACACACGGCCATTGGCCTCGGGATCGCGACGATTATGGCGCAACACCGCGATACGTGGCAGGGCACGCTCAAACTGGTCTTCCAGCCGGGCGAAGAGGGACAGAACGGCGCCGAGGTCATGGTGCGCGAAGGCGCGCTTGAGAATCCGCGCCCCAGCGTCGTCCTGGCGCTGCACGTTTGGAACCATATGCCGTTCGGCAAGATCAGTGCCGCGTCGGGGCCGGTCATGGCAGCCGCCGAGGCCTTCAAGGTCACCGTCAAGGGAAAGGGGGGACACGGGGCCATCCCTGAGACGACGGTCGATGCCGTGATCACAGCTACCCTGACGGTCCTGAACCTCCAAACTATCATCAGCCGCAACGTCGGCGCGTTGGAGACCGCTGTCCTGACCGTCGGCTCGATCCAAAGCGGTGATGCGTTCAACGTGATTCCTGAGACCGCAGAGCTTCGGGGTACGATCCGCACCTACGATACGGAGGTGCGCGCACGCATCCTGGATCGCCTCCGGACGATCGTCCACAGCACTGCAGAGATGATGGGCGCCACAGCCAATCTGGAGATGATGCCCGTCACGCCCGCGCTCGTCAACGATCCTTCGGTCACAGCGCTTGTTCAGGACGTCGCGCGCGACCTCTTCGGGTCCGAAGCCCTCGACGTCACCAATCGAACGATGGGCAGCGAGGATGCCTCCTTCTTCCTGCAGGAAGTGCCCGGGTGCTACGTCTTTGTGGCATCGGGACCGGAGGACTATGAGAGGCGTCCACACCACAGCCCGCACTTCGACATCGATGAGCGCGCGCTGATCAACGGTGTCGGCCTGATGGTCGAGACGCTACACCGCCTGATGCCGGTCCGGGAGGCCTGAGCCCGATGCCACAACAGGGCCCCTTGCGGTGGCTGGATGGCGAAGGATGGCTGGTCCTCCTCGGTGGCGGTGACTGGCTCCGCGGTGAGACCGACGCCGTGGATGCACAGCTCCTCAGCGTGGCGAACCTTGACCGGCCCATGGTCGTCCTGACAGCAGAGGGCAACCAAGCCACCGCCGACGGGATTCTCGAGCACTACACCGCGCTGGGAGGCCCGGGCGGAGAGTCGTTCAGCCTCGGCGCCATCACCCGTGACCAGCTTCAGACACAGGAGTTCCTGCAGCTGCTTCAGGAGGCCGGCATCCTCTACCTGGGGGGAGAGAATCCATTGCCCCTGACCAACAACCTCGTCAACACCGAGGCGCTGCGCTACGTCGTCGAGGGGTTCAGTACGCTCCAGGGCCTCACCTTGATCGGTGCGGGGGCCGGCGCCGCTGCTCTCGGCCATTGGGTCTTCACCCCACAGCCCCCTTATCACCAGGCAATGGGACTGGGATTCGTGATGAATGCCGTGGTCATCCCGCACTTCACCGGTACGGAAAACTCCCCCATTCTGCGCGCCCTGCCCCGGATCGGGGAGAACCTATTGGGGTTGGGCATTCCCGACACCGTCGCCCTGGCCCTCGGCCCCGCTGGCCAGGTCGAGACATGGGGCGACGGGCGGGTCACCGCCGTCGTCACCACACACGATAGCACCGACGTCGACACCGACGGCCCTGGCTGATGCCGTTCACTGCTCAGGAGTGGGGACTATGCAAGGAATCGATCCAACCGTTGTCGTGCGCGTAGGCGGCGAAGGAGGCGAGGGCACGATCACCCTCGGCGACCTTTTCACCCGCATTGCTGCCCGGTCCGGGCTCGAGATCTACAGCTTCCAGACCTATCCGGCTGAGATCCGCGGCGGCCAGGTGATGTACCAGACCCGCCTGGGGCTCCGCCGTGTGATGACCGAGGGCGACGAGGCCGACGTCCTGGTGGCCATGAACCAGCAGGCGTGGATCGAGGAGCACGAGGACCTGTGTGCCCAAGCCGCCATCGTCCATGAAGCAACGGTCAGCATTCCCTCAGGTGGATATGCTCGCTTCCCCATTCCTGCAGAGAAGACAACCCAGGAGCTCGATTGGCCGATCGGCAAGAACTTCGTCTTCCTCGGCGCGCTGATCTGGTTCTTTCGGTTCGACAGCGAGCTGGCCGAGGACTTGATCCGCCAACGGATGGGGCGCCACCCCGAGTCGCTGGAGAAGAACCTCGAGGCATTCCGCCGCGGGTACCGCTACGCACAGGCAACCTATCCCGAGCCTTTCCCTTTTACGCTTCCTCTTTTCGAAGCAAGCCGTGAGGAGCGCATTCTGCTGTCCGGCGCCGACGCGATGGCCCTGGGCGCTCTGGCTGGCGGCTGCAAGTTCTATTCCGGCTATCCCATCACGCCAGCGACGCCTGTGATGGAGTCACTGGCGCGGTATCTTCCGCAGTTTGGGGGCACGTTGGTGCAGGTCGAAGACGAGATCGCGGCGATCAACATGGCCATCGGCGCATCCTACGCCGGACAACGTGCCATGACCGCCACGTCGGGACCCGGCCTCTCTCTGATGGTCGAAGGCCTTGGCCTGGCCAGTATGGCGGAAATCCCCCTGGTGCTGGTCAACGTCCAGCGCGCCGGTCCGTCGACCGGCCTGCCAACCAAAACCTCGCAGGGCGATCTCTTCCTCGCGCTCTACGGAGGCCATGGCGACGCTCCCCGCTTCGTCCTGGCGCCCGACTCGGTCAAGGACTGCTATTTCCAGATGATCTATGCCTTCAGCCTGTCCGAGCGCTTCCAGATGCCCGTGATCGTCCTGTCGGACCAGGCGATGGCGGCACGGCAGGAGACAACGCCACTTCCGGGCGATCCGTGGAACGGCCCCCTGCAGCGCCTGGTCCCCACGCCCGATCAGCTTGGCGAGGCCTACCAGCGCTATGCCTACACCGAGGACGGCATCTCGCCGATGGCCCATCCTGGCATGCCCGGGGGGATGTATCTATCCGAGAGCCTCGAACATGATGCCTACGGCCACCCGGACCAGACGCCTGACAACCATGAGCGGATGATGCAAAAACGGGCCAACAAAGTCGAGACCGCCCGCCGCATGCTCGCGGATTGGCCGATGACGTCGCGGCGCTGGGGCGATCGCGGAGCACCGTTCGGCATCGTTGGATGGGGGAGCACCCGTGGCGCTGTCCGCGAGGCCATGGGGCGCATCCATGCTCAGGGCATTCCTGTCGAGGCCATCTATCCGCACACACTCCTGCCTATGCCCGACCAGGCAATGGCCGACTTCCTTGCGACCAAGCGCGCGATTCTGGTGCCCGAGCTCAACTTCTCAGGACAGTTCGGGCGTATGATCGAGCACCGTTACTACCGGCAGCTCGACGAGTTGGGCGTACACATCTACCAGCAGAAAAAGGAACAGGGCGTTCCCTTCAAGGTGCGCGAGATCTATGACGCGGCCATCGACATGATCGATCAGGAACGTCACCTGTGGACCAGAGAGCAGGGGGAGTTGGCGAGAATCTTCGATACTGTGCGCAGGGTACAAGACGAGGCCGCAGACCGGTGCGGCGGAGGGCACGATGCCTGAAGAACGCAAGGCTACCGACTACAAGAGTGACGTCAAGCCCATCTGGTGCGCGGGCTGTGGCAACTACGCCGTCCTCACCGCCCTGATGCGCGCCTTCGCCCATCTGAATCTGGCCAATGAGAGCATCACGATCGCCTCGGGCATCGGATGCTCGAGCCGCTTTCCAGCATTCGTCAAGACGTACGGCATCCACGGCATCCACGGTCGGGTGCTCCCCCTCGCCACCGGCATCAAGTTGGGCAGCCCGGAGACCACCGTCATCGCCATTGGCGGCGACGGAGATGGGTTCAGCATCGGCGGAGGCCACATCCCTCACGCCGCGAGACGTAACGTCGGCATCACCTACATTGTGCTGGACAACAGCATCTACGGTATGACAAAGGGGCAGCCGTCGCCCACCAGCCCGGAAGGCATGGTGAACAAGGCCGCGCCCTACGGCGCCCAGGAACACCCCCTCAACCCTATCCTCCTGGCCCTGAGCTACGACAGCTCGTTTGTCGCGCGCTGCTTCTCGGGCAGGGTCAAAGAAATGACCGAGGTCTTCATCCAGGCACTCCAGCATCCGGGGTTCTCCCTGATCCAGGTGCTAAGCCCCTGTGTGACCTACTACAACACCTATGACCACTACCGTGAGGTCACCCAAGCACTGCCCGAAGGTCACGACCCATCGGACCGCCTTGCGGCCATGGCCCTCGCCCTCGAGACGGAGACGCAGTACCTGGGCATCTTCTACCGCGACGCGAGTCGCCCGAGTTACGTTGCACGCTTTGAGTCGGTCAGGGCCAGGGCACCCAAGACAACGCTCGACACGATCTTCGCAGGCCTCAAGCGGTAGTATGGCAGACACGCGCCCAGATTTCCGTCTGATCGCCAGCGACATCGACGGCACGCTTCTCAACCCTGACAGCGTGCTGACGTCGCGCACGCTCGGGATACTCAGGCAGTTGCCGGATCTGGGCGTGGCGTTCGCCTTCGTCACTGGCCTCAACCCCTGGGTGGTTCGACGTTGGGTTGCCGAGGTCGGCGCCTGGACCCACGCCGTCTGCCTCAACGGGATCTTCACCCTGGAGGCAGGGCGGCCCGTACCCGGGCAGCTCATCGACCCCAACGTTGCACGTGAGGCTGTGGCGCTGATCCTCGAGCACGGCTACATACCCCTTGTGTTTGGTGAGGACCGGGTATCGCGGTATTACCCCAAAACTGCGGAGGGATGCGCGCCCCTGAAAGCCCTGATTGCCGGGCGCCCTTACCAGCCCTACGTCCGAGTCGAGACCGTGGAAGCGCTCTTCAGCGTGCATCCTGCAGTGGTCTCCATCTGTGAGACACCGGCACGGGCAGCGATCCTGAAGCCTGTGTTACAGCACGCCCTGGGAAGCCGGGCCTACGTCGCGTACCAACCGGCGAGTCCAAGCTGGGGACCGCGGAGCTGGATCGAGGTCAACCACCCCGAGGCGCGCAAGGATCTGGGGCTGTTGGCTCTGGCAGAGAGACTCGGGGTCGCAGCGGACGAAGTGCTCTACTTCGGGGATAGCCTCAACGATCTCCCTGTCTTCGAGAGCTTCCCCTACACCGTGGCAATGGCGAACGCACGGCCTGAGGTCAAGGCCCTGGCCTGGCGCACTACCGCATCCAATGCCGAGGACGGCGTGGCCCGCTTCCTCAGGGCCTGGTTCGACCTACCCCTCTGAGGAAGTGATCGAGGCCCGTTGCCCCAGGAGACCCACATATACACCAGGGCCAGCACGATCAGTTCCGGTAACGGGCCATCGATGGCATACCACCCGGCAACGAACAACGGGTAGAGGGGAGCTCGCACGTTGTCCGCACGATAGGGAGGCTCGGTATTCATCGAGAACACCCCGCGCTCCAGGAGGTTCACTGCCAGCCAGTGATAGCCCTGCGCATTGACGTGCGCAAACTGCATGCCCCGGGGCGTGTGAACAAGATATGCGCCCCGGAGCAGCACGGCGACCAACACCAGTGCTACAGGCATCCACCAACGACCCCGTAATTCATAATCAGCCCTCGAGCGCCGGTCCGCGTGCTGCCACGGGACGGCCCGCAGGCCGTCCCCTCGTATGCGCTCACGGCCCGGCAGCGAGACTATCCGCCGCGCAGCTTGGCCCCCAGTTCCTTCTCCACGGTCTTGATGATCCGTCCACGCAACTTCTCGATGTCGCGGTCAGAGAGCGAACGGTCGGGCGCCTGGTAGCTCAACGCGAAGGCGAGGCTCTTTTTCCCGGGACCGGCCTGCTCGCCCCGGTAGACGTCGAACAGCACCACCTCGGTCACCAGGGGTCTCCCGGCGTTCTCGATCGTACGCTTCACCGTCACGGCAGGCAGGGCCTCGTCGACGACAAGCGCGAGATCCTCATGCACAGGAGCGTGGGGTGAAAGCCATCCAATTCGCTTCTCCGCATCAGCCAGGTCTGCTGCTTCCAACAGCGCCTCCAGATCCCACTCGAGGGCCAGCACTGGCTGCTCAGGAAGGTCGTAAGCCTCACGAACGCGCGGATGCAGCTCGCCGAGAACGCCCAGGGCGCGATCTCCCACCGAGACCAGGGCGCAACGTCCCGGATGGAATGACGGATGGCACTGCCCCACTGCGGGTCTGGCCCACTGAACCTTCGCCGTCAGCCCCAGCCGCTCGAGCAACGCATCCACCACACCCTTCAGATCGAAGTAATCCAACTTCTCCGCAGTCGCAGCCCCCCCTTGCCACCACGTGGGATTCCGGACGCCGGTCATCAGCATGCTGAGGTGGCGCGGCTCTGCGACCCCCGTCTCACCCGTCGCCGCATCGGGCGCGCTCACGTGGTAGTGGATGCGCCCGATCTCGAAGATGGCGACGCGATCCAGATAACGCAGGTTGGCCCAGGCCGTGCGGAGTGCGCCCGAGAGCAAGGTACGCCGCATCAGCGACCGCTCAGGCGCCAACGGATTCTGCAGCACGACACAGGCGCCAGGCAATGACAGAGGCACGCCGGGCTCCGACTGCAGTCGGCCTTCTTCCTGCGGATCGATGAGGGAATAGGAGATCACCTCGTCAAGTCCCAGGCCCACGAGGAGATCGCGCAGGTGCTCCTCAGCCTCGAGGGCGTGATTACGGCGCAGGGGAGGCAGCTCTTCATCGATAAGCGTCTCCGGGAACCGGTCGTAACCCCACACCCGGGCGACTTCCTCGACCAGATCGACGGGAAGCCCCACGTCCAGGCGGTAGGAGGGCACGGTCACCGTCCACTCGGTGCCTGTGTCAGCTACGTCGAACGCCAGCGCACGCAAGATGCGCATCTGCTCGGCCCGGGGGATCTCCATCCCCAGCAGGCGGTTCGCGAGCGCCGGATCATAGACGATGGTGCGCTTTTCGGGCTTGCCCGGATACAGATCCAGCACGACGGGGTCGATCGTCGCGTTCGCCAGATCGCGCATCAGCTCTGCCGCGCGGGCCGCCGCGGGCAGCGTCAACTCGGGATCGACCCGCTTCCCAAAGCGAGTTGAGGCCTCGGTCGTCAGCTTGAGCTTCTGACCGGTGCGCCGGATGTTGAGGAAGTTGAAGTTCGCCGCCTCGAGCAGCACGTCACGCGTATCGTCGCCGATCTCGCTATCGAGGCCTCCCATCACGCCAGCGACGCCAACCGCACCCTGACCGTCGGTGATCAGGAGCATCTGGTCGTCGAAGGTCCGCAACTCACCATCGAGCGTCGCCATCTGCTCGCCTGCGGCAGCAGGCCGCACGACGATCGTCGGCTGTGCGGTCCCGGGGCGCGGGCGCACTTCGGCATAGTCGAAGGCGTGGAGTGGCTGGCCCAATTCCATCATCACATAGTTCGTGATGTCCACGATGTTGTTGATCGGGCGCACCCCAACCCGCTGGAGGCGCATCTGCATCCACAGGGGTGAGGGCTTGATCTCCACATTGCGAATCATCGTCGCCGTGTATCGAGAACAGAGCTTGGCATCGGCGATCGCCAGATCGACGAAACCCGTCCCCTCAAAGGCATCGCCTTGCGACACAACCCGTAGCCCCAGCGCCTCCGCCGTCGCCAGCGGATCGCGCTTGAGTGGGCGCCCGTACAGCGCGGAGAGCTCACGGGCAATGCCAAAGACCGACTGCAGATGGCCAAACGGTCCTTTGATTTCGAAGTCGATCACGTAATCGCCGAGG
Source organism: Chloroflexota bacterium (assembly GCA_022707665.1). Lineage (GTDB taxonomy): Bacteria > Chloroflexota > Anaerolineae > B4-G1 > SLSP01 > PWVB01. The sequence goes on along the minus strand of JAKJAE010000007.1, from coordinate 2,717 downwards.
ATCTTGACCAAGGGCACCCCCACAGGCGTGTCATCAGGAAGGTAGATGATGTCCCCGGATGCCTCGGAGAGGCCCAGTTCCTTCTCGGAACAGACCATCGCACGCGAGGGCTCGCCCCGGATCTGCGTCTTCTTGAGCCTGGCCTTGATAAAGCCTTCTGCATGGCCGTCGTAGAGCTCCGCGCCCTCCCAGGCGAACGCCACCTTGAGATTCAGGTCCGTCTGCCCCTTGCGGGCATAGAGGCTCGGCGCACCGGTCACAGCAATCTCGTGCTCCGCCCCGCCGTAGTCCACCTCGACCAGGACCAGCCGGTCCGCGTTCGGATGGGGACGAACGGCGAGCACCGCTGCCGTCATCACCCTCTCAGGATCCCAGGGAAGCTCCGCGCCCGGGTAGCCGATCGCCTCGATCGACCCGACCTCCAACCCGGCAAGGTCCAGCCGCTGTCGTAACTCGCCAATGTCGAGGTCTGCCACCTCGACGTAGTCATTGAGCCAGGATAGTGGTATCTTCATCGCTCACCTCATCAGAATCGCCTGAGGAATCGCAGGTCGTTCCCATAGAACCAGCGGATGTCCTGCACGTTGTACTTCATCATCGACGGACGTTCGACGCCGAAGCCGAAAGCGAAGCCGCTCCAGGTCTCGGGGTCGTAGCCGCCGTTCTCGAGGACGACAGGATGGACCATGCCGGCGCCGGCAACCTCCAGCCAACCCGTGTACTTGCAGACGGGACACCCCTTCCCCCCGCACAGGATGCACTCGGTATCCACCTCGACGCTCGGTTCGGTGAACGGGAAATATGAGCCACGGACGCGCACCGTCCGGTCCGGCCCGTAGAACATCCGCGCAAACTGCGCAATCGTACCGATGAGGTCGGTCATCGTGATGCCGCGCCCCACCGCAAGGCCCTCCAACTGATAGAACTGGTGCTCTGCCCTGACCGTGATCTGCTCGTAGCGATAACACTTGCCGGGAAGGATAACGCGGATCGGCTCGGGACACCGCTCACGCATCGCCCGTATCTGCCCGGGTGACGTGTGCGTCCGCAGTAACCTGCGATTGCTCGGCCCCTCGCCCGTCTCCTTCACCCAGAAGGTGTCCCACATATCGCGCGCCGGGTGATACTCAGGGATGTTGAGCAGGTCGAAGTTGTAGGCCTCCAGTTCCACGTCCGGTGCCTCATAGACTTCAAAACCCATCTTGCCAAAGATCGCATAAAGCTCACGCAGCGCCTGGGTGGTGAGATGCAGGTGGCCCGGTGTCACCGGGCGCCCTGGCAGCGTCACGTCAATGGCCTCAGTCGCTAACCGGGTCTCGAGCTCCGCGTGGCTGATCTCCTCGGCCCGCGCCTCATAGGCCTGCACGAGGAGCCGTTTGATCTCGTTCACGCGTTGGCCAAAGGCCGGGCGGTTCTCCTGAGGTAACTGGCCCACTGTGCGCGCGCGCAGCGTGATCTCGCCCTTGCGCCCCAGATAGCGGTCTTCCCACGCTTCCAGCGCCGCCGTCGTGCTGGCCCCCGTCAGATCGACCAGCGCCTGCTCACGGATCTGCTCCAACTCGTCGAATGAACCCATATGCCACCTCCGAAAACTGAACACATGACAGCCACACCGCTCGATGGCCGTCCCCGTGGTTGATGCACCCCTCAGACAAACAAAAACGCCCCCATCCCTGCCGGGACGAGAGCGTGACTCCCGTGGTACCACCCTGCTTGCACCGCACATTACTGCAGCGCCACTCACCCACAGCCCTCTGGCGATGGGATCGCCCCGGTAACGCTGGGCATGCGGAACCATCTACTGGGCCCCGTCAGGACCGTTCAATGGCCAGCTCGGGGGCGAACTTCACCGGGCTTTCGCTGGGTGTGACTCTCAGTCTACGGTCACACGTCCCTGTCAGGTGCCACCCGACTACTTCTCCCCGTCACAGCCTTTGGCATTTTGCTGTCTGCATCCCGGAACGACGGTCGACGCGCCCTTCCGGGGTGCAGACTACACTTGCATTATCATCCGATGGATCGGATTGTCAAGAAGGATCAGATCCCGAGCGCTTCGCGGGCCTCTGGCTCCATCATATCGGGCTTCCAGAGCTCCTTACCCATCACCACCTCGACGGGCTTGTCGGTCAGCTCGGCAGCACGGTCCCGGACCTGGTTCATCATGAACGAGGCCATGGGGCACATCGGTGAGGTCAGAATCATCGTGATCCGAACGCCCTCGCCTTCCGTGTCGATCTCACGGATCATGCCCAACGAAACCACATCCAATCCAATCTCAAAGTCGATCACGTCCCGCAGACCCTTGCGGATCTCATTTGCATCGCCCTGCATGGCACCCTCCTGGGAATGTCGCTGCGCCACATTATACCAGACCACGGCGTCGAAGCAATAAAGCAACCAGAGATCTACAAATCCTCAAGAGGCGAACCCGCCCACCCGGCTAGTGCCCCGTCATGACCTCTACGCCGTCGTCAGTGACACGCACCGTGTGCTCCCATTGTGCCGACAGGGAGCCATCTTTGGTCACCGCCGTCCAGCCATCCTCCAACACCACCGCCTGGAATCCCCCGATGTTGATCATGGGCTCGATCGTGAACACCATGTTGGGGACCAGCGTTACGCCGGTGCCTGGCTCACCATAGTGTGGAACGTCGGGCGCTTCGTGAAAGGCAATCCCTGTCCCGTGGCCTACAAACGCCCGCACGACGGAGTACCCC
>JAKJAE010000079.1:9353-9675 GCA_022707665.1 Chloroflexota bacterium | reverse complement strand
TGGACGTCGGACACACGCCAGAGGCCATCGAGCAGGCTTGCGTCGATACGGTCCGCGCCAATGGTCTGACCTCGGCCTATATCCGCCCGCTGGTTTTCCGCGGCTCTGGCACCATTGGCGTTGATCCCCGCCCGTGTCCGGTTCACGTTGCCGTGCTGACCCTCTATATGGGTCGCTATCTGGGACCAGAGGCGATCGAACAGGGCGTCGACATCTGCGTCAGCTCCTGGGGGCGTATGGCGCACAATACCTTCCCGGCCAACGCCAAGATCGGTGGCCAATACATCAACTCGCAGCTCATCAAAATGGAGGCACTGGAAAA
>JAKJAE010000079.1:0-9343 GCA_022707665.1 Chloroflexota bacterium | reverse complement strand
GAAGGTATCGCGATGGATGCCAATGGCTTCGTTAGCGAGGGCAGCGGCGAGAACATCTTCCTGGTCCGCGATGGGGTTGTGGTAACACCCCCTCTGGCTTCGAGCATCCTGAAAGGTATCACACGCCAGTGTGTGATGACCCTGGCCGAGGATCTGGGCTACACCGTCAAGGAGGAGTTCATCCCGCGTGAGATGCTCTACGTCGCTGATGAAGTCTTCTTCACCGGAACCGCAGCCGAGGTGACCCCAATCCGGTCCATCGACCGCATTCAGATCGGCTCGGGACGCCGCGGTCCCGTCACCGAAGCGCTCCAGACGGCGTTCTTCGACGTTGTCTCTGGCGAGGCCCCCGATCGCCACGGCTGGCTGACGCCTGTCGCCTGACCGCGGACGTCTTCCCAACCCGGAAAAACCGGCGGCGCCACTCAGATGGCGCCGCCGGTTTTTGCGTGCATCGCGTCACGCCGACTTCAGTCAAATGACTCCAGAAGATCGACCGAGCCTGCACCAAGCAGCGCGATCAGGATGAACTTGACGATCTTGCCCGCCCACGTTACAGCCAGGTAGGTTGTGACCTTGATGTGTGACACGCCAGCAATGATCCCAGCCACGTCGAAAAAGGGGTTGGGGATCGCAGCCAATGCAAAGAGCGCGAACAAACCGTAGCGATCCATCCAGCCGCGGAAGCGCTCATACAGCGCCCGGTCCTCGACAATCGCCTTTCCGCCCACGCCAGCCAGGTAGCCGGTCAACTCGCCAATCGTGGCCCCTGCGGCAGAAATGACACCGACGAGAATGGGGTTGAAAACGCCCCCGCCCAGGAATGCCGTGAGGAAGGTCGGCACGGGCAGAATGATAGTTGCATTCCCGAGCACACTGATCAGAAAAATGCCGAGGTAGCCATACTGCGCGACACCCTCCAACCGATCCCGCAGCAGGTAGACCACGACAGTGATAGCCAGCGCCACCACAAGCGCGGCATACTGAAGGACCCGAGGCTTGCGCGGCATGGCCAGATTCGGATCAGCATCAGCCCCGGCTGCAAGGTTCTGAGAATCCAGCACATCGGTCACACACCACCCCCTTTCGCCTGCTGATCTGCTATCACCAGGCGCCCACCACCCGCAACCCACACCATTGTACGCATTCCGGGACAGTCCGCCATCATAGCCTGCCATGGCGATGACAAAGCGCAGGCCGACTATGCTATAATTGTGAAAGGCGGCAGTGCTGAAAAACGAACGGAGGGTGGCGATGCCAGCAATCACCATCTCACGGGAAATGGGCAGCCTTGGCACCGCGATTGCGCAAGCGGTGGCAGACACGCTGGGGTACCGCATCATGTGCTGTGAGGTCATCAACGAAGCCGCAGCACGGGCAGGTACACCGGAAGTAGCGCTCGCCGCACTCGACGACCTCAACCTTCTGGGCCTGAAGCCCTCCTTCAAGCAACAACAAGCCTACCACCGGGGCGTCCGGATCGTGATGGAGGAACAGGCAGCCAGAGGCAATGTTGTCCTGGTGGGACGCGCGGGCCAGGTGATCCTCAAGGACCATCGCGACGTCATGCACGTGAGAATCGTCGCCCCCCTCGCACTGCGCATCGAGCGGATCGCAGCCAGACAACGTGTCTCACCAGCCGCTGCCCGTGCCCAGGTGGAGACCAGTGATCGGACCAGGCGAACCTACCTGCGGCGCTACTACCACGTCGATTACAACGATGTCAGCCTCTACGATCTGGTGATCAACACTCGTGGGCTCACCGTTGAGGCCGCGACCCGGATTCTGGTTGAGGCCTGGTCCCGGCATTGCTCGTTGCACGCCCCCGAAAGGAACTCGCCTATTGAACGCCCCTGATGGTGGTCGCCCGTCCTTCTCACACCCTTCGGAAGAGGAGTTCGCCAGGATCCTCGACTACTATGGTATCGATTGGGAATACGAGCCGCGTACCTTTGTGTTGGAAGAGGACGCCCAGGGAAACGTGCTCGAGGCTTTCTCACCTGACTTCTACCTGCCCCAACAGGACCTCTTCATCGAGTTGACGACCCTACGCCCGAAACTCATTCGCATCAAGAATCACAAGATTCAGCGCTTGAAACAGCGGTATCCTCACATCAACATCAAGCTCCTCAAGCGCCAGAATATCCGCAACATGATGATCAAATACGGCATCGACGAGCAGGCCAGGGACATCCTGGGAACAGAGGCGCAATGATGGACCGATCTCCTTTGGACTGGTACCCTCCCGAGGCCTACGGCGAACTGGCACAGGGCATTAGCGAGGTTCTCATCACAGCAGAGCAGATTCGGCAACGCGTGCTGGAGATCGGTAGGGCCATCTCGCAGGACTTCACCGGCCGGGACCCGCTTCTCGTCGGCGTCCTCAAGGGCGTGGTGCCTTTCGTGGCGGATCTAATGCGAGCCATCACGATCCCGGTCGAACTCGACTTTATGGCAGTGGCGAGTTACTCGGCCGACGCCCGCAATCAGGGCATGGTGCGCCTCGAAAAGGACCTGAGCCTCCCGATTACCGGGCGAAGCGTCCTGTTCGTCGAAGATATCATTGACACCGGCCTGACCCTCAACTACCTGCTGCGCAACCTGCGGGTGCGCGAGCCAGCCAGCCTCGATGTCTGTGTGCTCTTCGATCGCCCCGATCACCGCCTGATTGACATACCGATCAGGTACAAGGGGTTCGATCTCCCCGACCGCCTTGTCGTGGGCTATGGATTGGACTACCGTGGGCGATATCGCAACCTGCCGTTCATAGGGCAACTCAAACCCGAGGTGTTCCGCAACAACGTCGAACGGGGATAGCCAATGCTTGGCTCAAAAAGGCGCGCTCCCAGTACTTCAGGAGCGCGCCGTCAGTTGCTCAAAAAGAAGGGGTCCCAAGTAACCTTTTGCTTTCCCTACGGTGCTTTCGGCATATCCTGTTTCACTGTCCCGGTGGGAATGCTACCACTCCGCCGGGTCTTCGAAGCCAGGACTCCTACTTGCTCTCCCTTGGCTTTGCCTCGTTGACTTCGGTTCAGCCACGTATCGTGCGCTTCCCCGTTGTCACTGACGTGACATTGCCTTGAGATTGCCTTCCCTCTGATGGCCCTTCCCTGGCTCTTGGTCTTTCTCGACCTTTGATACGAGCCCCCCGTTGAGCTTCTCGAGGTCTGGCAACGATAGGGTCGTCATCCAATTACTCGGGACTCCCTTACCCCTTGGATATCAGTTCGTGGGTCGAACGTCCTTCCTCGAGGTACCTATAATATACCATAGTAACAATTGATTGTCAAGATCCACTTGGATCGCGCGGGTTGGCCCGGACACGCAGGCGTTGACATCTCACGAAGAGGCTCTACACTCCTGAACGCTTCGGACATACGTTCAAACAGTGAGGTATCTGGATGAGGCCCTCCCTGCGCCGTTACTGGGATCTCTTAGCACACCACATCCGGCCGCAACGGCTGCAGTTCGCTATCCTGACGGTACTACTCTTGAGTAGCATCGGCCTGCAGGTGTTCAACCCCAGAATCATGCGCGGCTTCATCGATGCCACGCAAACCGGTGCTGCCGCCAGCGTCCTGATCAACTCGGCACTCACCTTCATCGCACTGGCAATTCTCCAACAGCTCATTACCATTGGCGCGGCCTACTTTGGTGAGAACGTGGCCTGGACTGCGACCAACTCCCTCCGGGCCGAACTGGCCCGCCATTGCCTCGATCTCGATATGGGTTTTCACGGCAATACCAGCCCCTCGGTTCGCGACAATCTGACCCTCTTCGATCGCTCGATTTCGGACGACCAGATCCAGGCCGTCATCGAGGAGTTGGAGCTGGCCGAATGGTATGGCGCGTTGCCCCAGGGCCTTAACACCCAGCTGGAGACTGGCGGGCGCGGTCTATCGGCAGGTGAAGCGCAGTTACTGGCGTTCACACGCGTCTTTCTCCGCGACCCCGGCCTCGTCATCCTTGACGAAGCCTCCTCGCGCCTGGATCCGGCAACTGAGCAACTGATCGAGCGAGCCGTCGACAAGCTCCTCCGCAACCGAACCGCCATCGTCATCGCTCACCGGTTGGGAACGGTCCACCGAGCCGACGAGATCATGATCTTGCAGGACGGAGAGATCGCTGAGCATGGTCAGCGGACGGCTCTGGTGGCCAATCTTCACTCGCGGTTTTCCCACCTTCTCCAAACCGGCCTCGAGGAGGTGTTCGCATGAATCACGCGCCTCGGTGGTCCTGTGGAGGCATCCATGGCTGAGATGACAGAGGAAAGGGAACGCGTCAACGCCCTCCCGACCTGGCGAGTCACGTTGGATATGATATGCTTCCGCTGGAAGCTGTTCCTGGGCAATCTCGCCGCGATGATGGTCCTGATGGCATTCTGGCAGATCCCCGGCTTCATCATGAAGGCGTTCTTTGACCTCCTCTCGAGTCAGTCAGTCGCCGGCACGTTGGGACGTCTGGACACTCGTTGCGTTCCTGATCGCGTGTGAACTGGGCCGGGTGCTGGGGATGTACGGCCTGATTGCAACGACTGTACCCTTTTTCATCCACACGATGACCCTCCTGCGCAGAAACCTGTTAGCCCACATCCTGCGCCGGCCGGGGGCCTCGGCTCTTCCCGACTCGCCCGGTGAAGCCATCAGCCGTTTCCGTGGTGACGTCTTCGAGATCTCGCTCTTCGCGTTGTGGATGAACGATATCCTCGGCATGATCGCCTTTGCCGTGGTCGCCATCATCACCATGCTCTCGATCAATGTCCCTATCACGCTGGTGTCAGTCCTGCCCCTCGTGTTCGTAGGAGTCCTGGCCAGCAGCACCACCAAGCGCATCGAGCAGTATCGACGCGCCAGCCGCAAGGCTTCCGGCATCGTCACCGGGTTCATCGGTGAGTTCTTCGGTGCAGTCCAGGCTGTCAAGGTCGCCACCGCTGAAGATAGCGTTCTGAGGCACTTCAACGAGATTAATAACACACGCCGGAAGGTTGTGGTAAGGGAACGGCTCTTCAACACGATCCTGGGATCGCTCTTCCGGAACGCAGTCGACCTTGGAACGGGCATGATTCTCATCTTGGCCGGTCAGGCGATGGTACGTGGCACCTTCACCGTTGGCGACTTCTCACTCTTCGTGTTCATGCTCGGTGGTATCAGCGAGCTGACGACCTTCTCAGGGCTTCTCGTCGCGCGCTACAAGCAGATCAGCGTCTCGGTAGAGCGAATGAGCCGCCTCATGGAAGGAGCGCCACCCGAAGCGCTCACCGAACCCGGGCCCGTGTATCTTGACGGGAAGCTTCCCGAGGTCATCTATCCCGAGAAAACGCCGGAGGATCGCCTTGAGCTTCTGGAGGTGAAAGGGCTCACCTATCGCTATCCCAGCAGCGAGAACGGCATTGAGGACATCTCGCTCCGCCTCCGCCCGGGGACGCTTACAGTGATCACCGGCCGGATAGGGTCGGGCAAGACGACACTGCTGCGGGCGCTTCTTGGGCTGCTACCGCGTGATGCCGGCGAAGTATTCTGGAATGGGATACCCATCGAGGATGCAGGCACCTGGTTCACACCTCCACGATGTGCCTACACGGCGCAGGTGCCACGCCTGTTCAGCGACTCGCTGCGTGACAATATCCTGATGGGCCTCGATCGATCCGAGGATGACATTATGGCGGCGATCCGGACAGCCGTCATGGATTACGATGTGGGCGAGTTCGACGAAGGGCTAGAGACGAAGGTCGGTCCCAAGGGCGTCAAACTGTCCGGTGGCCAGATCCAACGCACGGCAGCCGCCAGGATGTTCGTCCGTGACCCCGAGCTCCTGGTCTTCGATGACCTCTCGAGCGCACTGGATGTCGAGACTGAGCAGGCGCTCTGGGAACGGGTCTTTGAGCGCCCCGGTGTGACCTGCCTGGCCGTTTCGAACCGCCGTGTTGCCCTTCGCCGGGCCGATCACGTCATCGTCCTCAAGGACGGTAAGCTTGAGGCCCAGGGCACACTCAACGAGTTGCTGCGCACCAGCGACGAGATGCGGCGCCTCTGGTATGCCGAGTCGCCCCCCGAGGCGACGCAGGATCTCAAAGTCACAAGTTCGGCGAAGGATGGGCTCGACACATCACTATGATCAGCGGGTTAGCGATTCTGTTGCTGTTTCAGCTCGCGGGCGAACTCATCGTCACCGCAACCGGCCTCCCCATTCCCGGACCCGTCGTAGGGATGCTGCTGCTCTTTATCGTCCTGCTGGCGCGAGGCCGTGTTCCCCATGGGCTGGAACGTACTGCCGACGCGTTGATCAAAACACTATCGCTCCTCTTCGTGCCTGCCGGAACGGGTGTTGTCGCCTATCTGGCCCTGCTCCGGCAGGAATGGCTGCCGATCACGGCTGCCCTGGTCGGGGGCACGGCCCTCACCATCGCCGCCACGGCGTTGACGATGCGGGCTGTCATTGCGCATCGCGAGCGGAAGGGGCCCCGCAGTGCAGCCTGACGCCGGGGCATGGGGAGCCGTGGTCCGCGGGCCATTGCTGTGGCTCACCGTCACCCTCCTCGTCTATCTGGCGTCCCAATGGCTCCACGCGCGCACAGGCAGCACCTGGCTGAACCCGGTGCTGATCTCGGTCATCACCATGTCAACCCTACTCCTTCTCACACGAACCCCTTACGTGGACTATGCTGAAGCAACCAGGTTCATCCACTTCCTGCTTGGGCCTGCTACGGTAGCCCTCGCCGTACCCCTCTACCACCGGCTCAACCGGCTGCGTACCCTGGCCGGCCCGGTCACGATTGCCCTCATCTGCGGTGCACTCACTGCCGTCATCAGCGCCATAGGTCTGGGAAAGCTCCTGGGGGCATCAGATCTCTCCCTTCTCTCTCTCGCCCCGAAGTCCGTTACCACACCGATCGCGATGGGCATTGCAGAGAAGGTTGGTGGGCAACCCTCACTGACGGCCGTGTTGGTTATCCTGACGGGCATCATCGGGGCAGTTGGCGGCAAAGCCATCCTCGACTTGCTGCGTATCAACGACCCGGCGGTGCGCGGTTTTGCCATCGGCGTGGCATCACACGGTATCGGTACTGCCAGAGCCTTCCAGATGGATGAGGAGACAGGCGCGTTCGCCGGGCTTGGCATGGGGCTCAACGGCATCCTGACCGCGATCATAGTTCCGGTGATCGTGGATCTGCTGAACCTCGCACCCTAGTGGCCTGGTGCAGCCCAGGTCTTGTGACACCATTCGACCACGGCCGAGTGGGCTGCGTGCCACCCCTCTGAAGCCGCGCCTTGCCAGCCAGTGGTTCTCCAGCGATAATACGACTCGGGACTGGAAAACAGCGGCACCCTGATCCGATATGTTCTGGGTCGAAGATCGTGCCTCGGCAGGCCGAGCCAGCCTCCCTACCGTGCATCGCTGTAAAAAAGACCTGGGAGACCAGTTTGACCATCCAGATCGGGCTGCTCATTCTCATCATATTCATCACGGTGGTGCTCTTCTCCATCGATCAGTTCCGCGCCGACATCATCGCGCTCGGCCTGCTCATTACGCTCAGCCTCGCAGGCCTGATCCCTCCTCGCGAGACCTTCGCGGGCTTCGGCAGCGACACCGCAGTCATGATCTTCGGATTGTTGGTTCTGACAGCGGCGGTGACACGCACGGGCGTGATCGACCTCGCCGGTCGTAAGCTCCTGCGCTTGCTCGACAATCACCGTCAGCATCTGCTCCTGGTCATGATGGCGATCGTCACCCTCCTGAGTGGCTTTGTCAGCAACACAGCCACGGCTGCGCTTTTCCTGCCCATCGTCCTCGAGCTCAGCCGGCGAACGCACACCCCGCGCGCCAAGCTGCTGATGCCCCTGGCCTTTGCTGCGATTCTCGGGAGTTCGCTATCGCTTGTCGCTTCTTCAACCAACGTCCTCGTGAGTGGCCTGATGACCGACTACGGTATGGAACCTCTGCGGATGTTCGAGCTCACCCTTGTCGGTCTGCCCATTGCCTTGGTCGGACTGCTATACATGCACTTCATCGGGAACCGCCTGATCCCTGTACGGGGAGAAGGTACCGATGAGACCACGTTGTCCATACGCCCCTACCTGACCGAAGCAGTCGTCGTACCCGGATCGCCACTCATCGGGAAGACTCTGGCAGAGTCTGGCCTGGGCCGCGACCTCGATCTTACGGTCGTCCGGATCCTTCGCGATAAGAACCGATACGTCGTGCCTACGTCGCAGCACGAACTCCAGGAAGGGGATGAGCTGCTTGTCAAGGGAGACCGAAGTGACGTTCTCGCGATCAAAAGCTTGACCGGGCTCGAGCTAAAGGCAGAAGTCAAGCTATCGGACCCGCGCCTGCAGACCGAAGACACACGCCTTGCGGAGATCGTGGTGCTCCCAGGGTCACCGGTATCAGGTCGTACTCTGAAAACGTTGCAGTTCCGGCAGCACTACGGGCTGCAGGTTCTGGGTATGCACCGCCGCGACAGAGATCTCTTCAGCAAGTTGAGCCGGGTTCGTCTGCGCCCAGGGGATGAGCTTCTGGTCCAAGGACCACGGGCGACCATTGGGGCGCTTGACCCCAGTCACTTCTACACCCTGGGTATGGTCGAGCGAACGGGGCCCAACCAGCGTCGTGCGCCCATCTCCATCGCCATCTTCCTTGGGGCGCTCTTGCTTGCCACACTCGAGATTGTCAGCCTACCGATCGCTGTGACCCTCGGCGTCCTGGGCGTCTTCGTGACGCGGTGCATCACACCGGACGAAGCCTACCACCAGGTACAGTGGCAAGCTCTGATCGTCGTTGGCTGCATGCTCGCACTGGGCACAGCTATGGAATACACTGGCACTGCTAGCTTTATTGCCGACCAGGTCATCCGGCTCAAGGGTCTTGACCATCCTATCCTCCTCCTGTCACTCTTCTTCTTCCTGACGATGGTGTTGACCCAGCCAATGTCCAATCAGGCCGCGGCAGCGCTCGTGTTGCCCATCGCAATCCAGACGGCCACCCATCTGGGGCTCAACCCGCGCACGTTCGCAGTGATGATTGCCGTCAGCGCCAGTTGCTCGTTCATCACCCCACTCGAACCCGCCTGCCTGATTGTATATAGTCCTGGGCACTACAAGTTCCTCGACTTCACCAAAGTCGGCTCACTCCTTACCGTGATCGTCTATCTCATCAGCATCGTGCTTGTGCCGGCACTCTGGCCTCTCACGAACTGAGCGGCTCTACACACTATGGAGACCATAATGTTGGCGCCGTGGGAGCAAGCCCTTCTCGAGTATGCCCATGAGGGTATCAACAGCCCCGCAATTGAGCACCCCCCACATCGGGACCCACTGGCAGTGGAAAAGGGTTACGAAGCCTG
>JAKJAE010000078.1:403-9703 GCA_022707665.1 Chloroflexota bacterium | reverse complement strand
TGTTGGCCTTTCCGCGCCTGGCTACAACCATTGAGACGCAGCTCTACACTCGCCGTATTCCCACAGCGCCGCCCTTGAGTGTGCAGCTTACGCCGGGTATTGCGCAAACCGTTCTGCTGCCCGCTGATGATGGCAGCGCAGCCTTGACCCCGACCGTGATACCTTCGCCAACACCGTCCTTATCTGTGGAAGTCGAGGCTGAGAGCGTGGTACGGACGGTGGATGCTACGCCTGTGGTCACGCTGCAGCCCTCTCCAACACCGACAGCCGTTCGGGCGGGCGTAGCCCCGACACGTGTGTCGATTCCCAGCATCGATCTCGATGCGCCTGTGGTACCGATTGGCTGGACGATGACGACAGTCGATGGGCAGAGCCAGGCGATCTGGGATGTGCCTGATGGCGGCAGGGTCGGTTGGCATAACACTTCTGTGCCCTTGGGCGTGCCGGGAAATACGGTACTGAATGGGCATAACACGTCCCAGGGAGAGGTCTTCCGGGACTTGTACAAAGCCGAGATCGGTGCTCAGATCTTCATGACGGGTGAGGATGGTGAGGTCTATGTCTACAGAATCGGCGAGAAGTACATTCTGCGAGAGGCAGGACGACCCCTGTCCGTGCGTCTTGAGAATGCACGCTACATCCAACAGACGTCGGATGAACGCCTAACCCTTGTCACGTGTCATCCGTATGGTAGCCTTGCAAATCGTTTGGTACTGATTGCGTTACCTATCACTGACACGAACCTGGAGCGCGGGGGAGCTAACTAACTATGGAGTTACAGTACACATCGAATGCCGCAGCGGGCAACATGGGGTCCCGAATCTCCCAGCCGCTGCTGGATCTGTTCCGTCGCATTCAGCGGAACCACGCATTAGAACACGCGACCATCAACCTGTTGACCCAGCAGTATCCTGGTGCGCGGATCGTAGGGATATCTGGTCCGCTAGGGTTCTCGCTCTACTCGTCGCTTACGGCAGAAGAGATCGTCCCCGCGACGCGGCGGGCGCTTGGCGCGCTCCAGTCAGGCGAGTCGTCTCTCGCCATCCACGCGAATTGTGGCACTAACCTTGTGGTCACCGCGGTACTGACGACCGTGGCATCGTTCCTCGGGTTAGGGGGCAATCGGCGGTCAAGGCAGAGCCTGTCAGATCTGGCGCATCGGTTACCCCAAGTCGTGCTACTCAATGTCGCTGCGTTGTTCCTGGCGGAGCCCGTGGCACGTTGGGTGCAAGGCCATGTGACGACCAATGCTGATCTCTCCACGACCGAGATCTCGGCGGTTTTCACCGACATCCAGAGCGGGCTACACCGTGTCAGGGTTCATACCCGGCAGGTCCGGTGATCTTCGCAGGAGCGACGGTGTGTAGTCACCTCCAGGTGTGATGGGGATGCTATGATCACAATTCTGCACGGCGAGAACGCGCTGCAGCGTGGCGAGCTGGCGGCAGCAGTCGTCACCAGGTCGGGTCTCTCGCCGGACTTCGGGGACATCAATACCGAGACCCTGACCGATAGCATCTCGGCTGGCGAGTTACGACGTGCGTGTCTGGCAATCCCTTTCCTCGGCGATGTACGGCTTGTCATCGTGCGCGATGCCCTGGCGAAACTCAAGGGTGACGAAGCCCAAGCGATCGCGGATCTTCTGTCAGAGATTCCTCCGACAACGTGGCTAATCTTCGACGAGGGACACGCCCTCCTGAAAAAGCACCCAGTGCTTAGCGCCGCAGCCGCGCTTGGGGCAGAGGTTACAACGTGTGTCCTACCTGACACGCGTGACCTTCCGCAGTGGATCCGTCAACGGGCTCAACACCACGGCGGCAAGATCGATGCGCGAGCGGCGGCGCTCCTGGCCCAGAACATCGGAGTCAACCTATTGCTGCTCGACCAGGAAATCCAGAAGCTGCTACTCTATGTGGGCGAAGACGCTCCGATCACGGCTGAAGATGTCAATGTGATGGTTCCCTACATCCAGTCGGCGGATGTCATTTTCCAGATGGTCGACGCGTTGGGCCAGCGCGATGCACGCCTGGCTGCATCCCACCTCCACCGACTCCTGGACGTTGGAGAGCATCCGCTGGGCATCTTTGGAATGATCGTGCGTCAGTTCCGTCTGTTAGTCCAGGTGCGCTGGATGAGTGACCATCGACAGACCCAGCCTCAGATCGTGTCGCGTCTGAAGCTGCACCCTTATGTCGTGAGCAAGGTCTATGCACAGGCGGCTCGCTTCTCGGCGACGCAACTTCGGGAGGCCTACCGTCTTCTCTACCGCAGCGATATTGCGGTGAAGCGGGGCGAGATGCCCGCCGAAGTGGTCCTCGACCTTCTCGTGGCGCAGCTTACGCGGATCTGACCGTCGTCTCAGAAACCCTGCGGCTGGCAAGTGCTTGTAGCTCCGCGGTACTAGCCGCATGAACCCTCTTGTCCTACGGTCCTGAAGACGCCATTTTGTGAGGCGTTGTTTTTCTTATTCCCTTGTGATATACTGCCGGTGCCTGGCCGATGGCCTCGCCAACATAAAGCACAAAGGTGATAATGTGAGCTCCAACAACACTTCGGACCGAAGCGCTGTCGTGTCGCGTTTGGAAGCGTCTCTTGAAAGCCTCAACCCCAGGATACGCTCCCAAGCAGCTGAAGATCTGGGGAAGCTCGGTGCTCAGGAAGCCGTCCCCGCGCTCGTTGAGCGGCTCCAAGAGGATGTCAACACATACGTTCGCAGCGCCTGTGCTGAGGCGCTGGGTCGCATCGGCGATGCCAGGGCGATTTTCCCGTTGATGGATCGGCTTCGAGATTCCTGCTCCTTTGTTCGACGGGCTGCGGCTATTGCCCTGGGCCAGTTGCAGGCGAAGGAGGCGCAGGGCGCCCTGGTTCGCGCCCTGGATGACCCCAACTTCTACGTTCGCCGTGCTGCGATCAACGCTGTCGGCAAGCTCGGCATCCCGGATCTTGGTAAGCTCCTGGTCTCGCATCTCGAGGCGCCAGATCCTCGCATCCGGCGGACGACGGTCATCGCGCTGCGACGCATCGAGGCCCGCGACGCGGTTCCGGCAATGGTCGAGGTCCTGGAGGGCTACTTGCTCAATCCAAGCCAGCACGAACTCCCTGTCGTCAAGACGTTGGTGGTTGCGCTGGGTGATATGGGGGCGCGCGAAGCTGTGCCTGTCCTGATCAAGGTGATGCAGGGCTATGTGGGCGTGCGGTCGCTTGCAGCCAAGGCATTGGGGAAGCTGGGGGATGTTCAGGCTGCAGAGGCGCTGGTTGCCGCGATGCGGGATCAAAAGAGCCGGTCGCTCCAGCTCTGTGCCATGAAGAGCCTGGGGCAGTTGGGGTATCGACCTGCGGTGCCCATGATCCGCTCCTTCCTTAAGGAGCAAGACCCGCGACTGCGTCGCACGGCAGCCCTGACGCTGGGCCAGCTCAAGGATCAGGATGCAGTGGCTACGCTGCTGAAGATGGCGCGTGAGGACGAGAGTCCGCTTGTTCGTCCTGCTGCTGTTGAGGCTATCGGCCTGGTCGGTGACCCGCGGATGATCGACAAGCTTCTGCCCTTTGTAGATGACGGTAACGCCTATCTGCGTGCAGCCCTTGCCCATGCGTTGAGTTCCCTTGATGGCAGCACGCCTCAGGTGCGTCGAGCCCTTCAGAAGCTTAGTGGTGACAGCGTCCGGCACGTCGCTATCGCGGCGGAACGTGCGCTTGCGAACTGCGCAGGGTTTGAGGGATCGCCGGTCGAGGGATCAGGCCCGGAACCCGACACTCAGCATATCTCCTGGCTGCGCCGTTTCCTTGGGCGTATCTGATTGCCTGACTCGTGCGAACAATCTCTCGCGTAATCGACTATAATGGAGAAGCGGGGCACCCAGAGCGATGGCGTGCCCTGTTTCTTTCGTGCCGATCGGTTCTGTATCCGACGACAAGCGTGGCTGATGCCGAGGATGGAGGTCGTGTATGCCAGTAACAGCAGTGGTTGGGGCACAGTGGGGAGATGAGGGCAAAGGACGTATCGTCGATTATCTGGGGCAACGTGCGGATCTGGTGATCCGTTACCAGGGCGGGGACAATGCAGGCCATACGGTTGTTAACGAGTATGGCAAGTTCGCACTTCACCTTGTGCCGTGTGGTATTTTCAACCCGACCACGCGGTGTCTGATTGGTGCCGGGGCCGTCGTCAACTTCGACACCCTCCTCACGGAGTTGGAGACCCTCCAGAAGGCCTGCGTCGACGTACATAACCTGTGGATCGATCGCCGGGCTCACGTCATCCTTCCCTTTCACCGGCTTCTGGATGGTGCGGAGGAAGCTGCCCGTAAGGATGGTTGGGAAGTCGGAACGACGAAGCGGGGTATCGGTCCGGTCTACGCAGACAAGGCCTCGCGACAGGGCATCCGTGTCGGCGACATTCTGGATCCGGTGCGACTGCGTACGAGGTTGGAGATGCTGGTTCCGCTGAAAAACCGTACCCTGGTGTACTATGGCATTCCCGAGGTGACGGTCGACGCCTTGATGGCCTTGTGCGCAGACTGGCGGGAGGCTCTGGGGGAGCGCATCGTGGATGGATTGCCCATGGTGCGGGAGGCTGTACGATCGGGCCAGCGTGTCCTGCTTGAGGGGCAGTTGGGAGTGATGCGTGATCTCGATTGGGGGATTTACCCATATACCACCTCCTCCTCTCCTACAGCCGGCGGGGCGTGTATCGGTGCGGGTATTCCGCCCCGAGCGATTGATGAAGTATTGGGCATCGTCAAGGCGTATTCGACGTCAGTCGGCGGTGGACCTTTTCCAACAGAGCTTACCGATGCAGACGGCGAGAAGCTACGCCGAATTGGTGAAGAGTATGGCGCGACGACCGGACGGCCGCGGCGCTGTGGATGGTTCGATGGCGTGGCTATCGGCTATGCGTGCTGGCTGAACGGCTTTACCGGCGTTGCCGTGACCAAACTCGACGTCCTGGACCATTTCGACACCCTGAAGCTGTGTGTCGCATACCGTGTTGGTGATGAGATCCTTGACTATGTTCCCGATACGGCGATCCAGGAGCAGGTAGAGCCGATCTATGAAACGTGGCCTGGCTGGAAGACCGATACCAGCCAAGCACGGACGTGGGACGATCTTCCTGAACTGGCCAGGGCCTATGTCAATCGAATCGGCGAGTTGGCGGGCGTTCCCATCCGTTTTGTGTCGGTGGGGCCTGAGCGCGATCAGATCATCGTCCTGTGAGCCGGGAGGAGTGCCAGATGTCTGACCTGCTATTCGGGCACGCGTCCTATATCTCACCCTTCACCTGGCGGTATGGCAGTGCTGCCATGCGCGAGGTTTGGTCCGAGGTGCACAAGCGCCGGCTGTTTCGCCGGGTTTGGGTGGCCTTAGCAACAGCGCAGCGTGCCGCTGGGCTTGTCACCGATGCCCAACTGGAAGACCTGCGGGCGCACCAGGACGCCGTCGATATCGAGCGGTCGGCGGCGATCGAGGCCGAGATCCATCACGACCTCATGGCGGAGGTCAAGGTCTATGCAGAGCAGTGCCCAGTGGGAGGAGGGATCATCCATCTTGGCGCGACGAGTATGGATATCTCCGATAATGCCGAGGTGCTGAGGATCCGGGAGTCACTGGACCTGATCCTGCAAGAGCTCCGTGTGCTCCTGATGTTGCTGGTCGAGCTAATCGAGGCGCGGGCCGATCAGGTGTGTATGGCGTTCACGCACCTGCAGCCTGCGGAGCCGACCACCGTCGGGTACCGGCTGGCCCAATATGGTCAGGATCTGCTGCTCGATCTACGCGAACTGCGACGGGTGCGCAGTGATATTCGCGGCAAGGGGCTGAAGGGCGCGGTCGGACTTCGGCGAGCTCGCTCGGGTGCGGCAGTCCCTGAGGGGCAAAGGCATCAAGGGGGCCGTGGGCACTTCAGCTTCTTATGCTGCCCTACTAGAACCCACCGGGATGACGCCGGAAGAGATGGAATCTCGCATCATGGCCGAGCTTGACCTCCCGGCGTTTCCCGTGGCGACACAGGTCTACCCGCGCAAGCAGGACTGGCTTGTTCTCAATGCGCTGGCAGGACTGTCTGGATCGCTGTACAAGTTTGCTTTCGATCTACGGTTGTTGCAGGCACCCTCGTTGGGCGAGTGGAGCGAGCCCTTTGGGGCGCGACAGGTTGGGTCGTCGGCCATGCCGTTCAAGCGGAATCCGGTTCAATCGGAGAACATCGATTCGCTGGCCCGGTACGTCGCCACATTGCCTCGTGTTGCCTGGGACAATGCGGCACATTCCTTGCTCGAGCGCACACTCGATGACTCGGGCAATCGCCGCGAGGTCCTGCCGTCGGCGTTCCTGGCGGTTGATGAGATCCTTGGTGCGGCTCGCAGGATTCTGGGCGGCTTGCAGATCTATGAAGGTGCGATTGCGCGGAACTTGGCGATGTATGGCGACTTCGCTGCAACGGAACGCCTGTTGATGGTGTTGGTCAGCAAGGGGGCGAACCGTCAGGAGATGCACGAAGTGATCCGCGCGCACTCTATGGTGGCCTGGCGGGCGGTTCAGGGAGGCGAGCACCACAACCCGTTGCCCCAACTGCTCAGTCGCGACGGTGAGGTACGTAAGTTCCTGTCAGAGGTCGAGATCCTGGCGTTGTTCGATGTCCGGGAGCACGTTGGGGACGCCCCCGATCGTGCGCGGAAGATGGCGCAGCGAGTGCGCTCAGAGCTTGACCGTGTGGAAGGATATCACCATGTGTCGCTTCCGGGGTAGGGCGCGCGTCTGATGGAGGCCTACCAACTGGTTTTCGGCCTATCGGCAGATCCAATCCACGTTGGCCATGTGGAGATGGTAACGCAGTCTACCCTCGCCCTGGACCGTCGGGGCTATCGCATCGCTGAGATTTTGCTGGTTCCGGTTTATCGTCGCAACCCTACCGGCATCAGTAAGGAGCGCATCCCGGAAACCTATGGTCACCGGCTGGCTATGTGCACTCTGGCTGCCACAGAGATCGCGGAGCGCCTCGGGCCGCACGTTGGACTCGTGCGGGCGAGCCAGGTGGAGGGTGAACTGGCGCGTGAACGCTCAGCGCCCAACTATACCGCGGAGACGCTGGCGGTCCTCAAGGCCAGATTGGACCCTCAGATCGGCTTGATCTTCCTGATCAGCGGTGAGTTGGTGTCAGGTCCCGATCCGCAGTTTGGCCGTTGGTACCGCCCGGATGAGATCCTCAGACATGCCGCACTTGCGATCTGTCCTCGTCCGGGGTTTGTGGCTAACGATGGCTTTATCGCCCACTTGGTCGAGCGCGGTGCTCAGGTGATACTGCTCGACGAGGTGTCGACTCCTGAGATCTCGGCATCGACCATTCGGGACATGCTGCGCGCAGGCAGCACGCCTGGTGATCTGGCCTGTCAAGGCTTGCTCACGCCAGCGGTTGCCGCATACCTGAAGACCTACAAGGTCTACGGCACCGCCGGCGACTCACTAGAGCTCTGATACCCCGCTTGGGAACGGTCCATCAACGTCGTGACGATCGACGAAGTGGGTTGCTTCTGCATCCTCACGGTAGTGTGCACCTCGCGACTGGCGGTTGTGCCACGCGGCGAGCGTCACAATCCACGCCGCCTGCGCCATATTGCGCAGGCCGATCAGTTGATCGTTGAGGCGTGTGGACCGGTAGAAGCCGTCGATGACCTCCCAGAGGTGATTGAGATCCTGTAGGGCCCGCGACAGCCGGTGTGTGTTGCGCGCCAATCCGACATAGAGCCACATGATGTTCTGGATGGTTCTTGAGTCGCGATAGGCCAGCACCGGGTCAGCGCCTGCGCCCTCACTGACGTCACGCCAGGGGGGAATATGATCTTCTTTGACGTGGGTCAGATCGCTACGCGAGGCGATGTCCTCGCCAGCACGGTAGCCCCAGACCAGGCCCTCGAGCAGAGAAGTGCTGGCGAGCCGGTTTGCACCGTGGACGCCAGTGCAGCTCACCTCACCCACGGCATACAGGCCTCTGACCGTGCTTCTTCCCTGCAGATCGACGTGCACGCCGCCGCAGAAGTAGTGAGCGGCAGGAACGACAGGGATGGGGTCGAGGGTGATGTCAATACCCGCCTGCTTACACGTAGCGTAGATCGTGGGAAAGCGCTCGGGTATGCGCGCTGGATCCATTCCCTCGGTGAGGTTCAGCAGCACGTGGGGATAGCCGTGGTCAAGCATCTCCTGATGGATCGCGCGCGCGACGATGTCACGAGGCGCCAGGTCCCCCCACTCAGGCGATACCTGGTCCATGAAGTGTCGGCCATCCGGCGTGTAGAGCCTTGCCCCTTCGCCCCGTACAGCTTCAGAGATGAGGAAGTTGTCGGCGCCAGGAACTGCCAGTGTCGTAGGGTGAAACTGGATGTATTCCGCGTTGATGACACGAGCTCCTGCGCGATAGGCCATGGCCAGCCCATCACCGCGTGCGCTCGGGGGATTCGTCGTGTGTCGAAAGATCCGTCCTACGCCCCCTGTTGCCAGGACTGTGGCCTCAGCCAGGACACGATCGACCTTGTTGGCAGCGCGATCGAGCACATATGCACCGTGACACGTGATCGGTGCGTAGATGTCCAGTGGGTGGGAGCTGTGATGGGATGACGTGATCAGGTCAACCGCTGTCAACCCTGTGCGGAATGTGACATTGGGCATCTCCTGTAGCCGCGCAATCAGCGAGCGCTCAATTGCATGTCCAGTGGCGTCGCCAACGTGGAGGATGCGCGAGATGGAGTGACCACCCTCGCGTGTGTAGGTCAGGTGCCCATCAGCATCGCGCTGAAAGGGTACACCAAGATTCTGCAGGAGGAGATCCTCGACCAGGAGCGGACCCAACTCGGCTATCTGTCGCGCTGCCTCAGGTAGACTCAGACCTGCCCCAGCTCTCAGGATATCCTCGACGAGCAGGTCCGGTGAGTCACCGAGTCCCCGGGCAACGATGCCGCCCTGAGCGTATCGGGTGTTTGAGTCTTCGGGGTCGTAAGCCCGGGTGATGATCATAACCTGACGCTGCGAGTCCTGCGCCAGGCGCAACGCAGCGGTGGCGCCGGCTATGCCGCAGCCGATGACGAGCGTGTCTGTATAGATGGGCATCAGTGTCCTCGTGCTGGCTAGAGTGCCAGCATCCGCTCAAGTGCGAGGCGCGCCCAATGAGCTAACTCGGGCTCGACCGTCACCTCATTGCGCAGCTCACCGTTCTGCAGCGCTTCCAGCGTCGCGGTGAGGTTGGCAAGCGTGGTTTGGCTCATCGTAGTGCAGAAAGGCGGCACATCGGCCAGTGGGACGATCAGTTGATCGGGG
>JAKJAE010000078.1:0-302 GCA_022707665.1 Chloroflexota bacterium | reverse complement strand
CATACGGCTTTCGGTTCCCACAGCCCATTGGCTACCCGGGGCTGAGTCCTCGATCAACCGGACGATCCGCGCTGTGGAGCCACTCTCATCCGCAAGAGCGACCACATCGGCCCGGCACTCAGGGTGTGCTACGACCTTGATTCCAGGGTAGCGTGTGCGCACAGCAGTCACGTGATCGGGGCGGAATCGCTGATGCACATTGCAGGCACCCGGCCACAAGTAGACCCTGATTTCACGGAGTGACGCCACAGCGGGCTGATGGTGCTCGTCCCAGGTCAGCATATCCTCATGCTTGAATCCGA
>JAKJAE010000077.1 GCA_022707665.1 Chloroflexota bacterium | reverse complement strand
ATTGGGCCAACAGTGACAACGGCCCCCAGATGGTGACGCGCTACGCCGAGTTCCGGGTCTGGAGCGCACACCACACGCTCGAGTGGGCCGGCGTTGCGATCGATGTGGAGCCGCCCTACGAAGACATGCAGATGGCCATGGCCGGCCATGTGCAGGCGATGCTGCGCCGTGCGGTCCGCAGGGCGCTCGATAGGGCACGCCACCAGCGCGCAGCGCACGTGTATGCCACGCTGGTCGAGCAGATGCATCTCGATGGCTTCACCGTCGAGAGCTACCAGGTGCCCTTCATTGTCGACGAGCGCAAAGCTGGGTCGCATCTCCTCCAGCGGCTTTTTGGCCTTGTCGACCTGCGCGTCGATCGCGAAGTTCTGATGCTGTACACGAGTTTCACACCGGCCGTCGGTCCCGGCATCCTGTGGAGCTATGGGAGCGACGCTCAGGGCATCGGGGTGGGGAGCACGGGGGGCGGCGTGGACAGCTTCGAGCCGCTGGGGTGGGATGCGCTCGGTCGCGATTTGCGGTTGGCACGCCGGTGGACCGATGCGCTCTACGTCTTCAGTCTCGAGGGATGCGTGCGGCAGGGGTTCCTCGACCGGCTGGCTTGCCTGGACTGGGCCAAAGCCGAGCCCGTTCCTGTTGCGAGCGCGCGCAAGGTGGCGTGGGGGCGCCGCGTCGCGCAGGGGCTGCTCTGGACGGGGGCTCACCCGGGCCTGGCGGCAGCAGGTCTGCTGAGTGTCGTTGTGGCTTCAAGGGTGCTCTCGCGCAGTCGGCAGCGTAAGCGGGGGCAGTGACCGATCGACCAGAGGCAGACCGGGCCGCTGCGCCTTACGATCCGGCCGGTGCCGCGGTGTATGCGACCTGCCGCTTGCATCGGTGTCGCGCAACTTCGTGCTTGTGGCGCGGCGCCCAAGTGCGCAGTCGACGGTCGTGACATGAATCCGACGCTTGGCGCACGGAGGTGAGATGGATCCTTATCTGATTGCGTACATCGTCCTTGTCGTTCTCTACCGCCTGTCGGAGACCCTGACCATGGTCAAGACCGGAACGGTCACGCGCAGGCCAGCGAAAGACTGGACGGCCTGGCTCATCATGGTGCCCTACTGGTTGGTGATCCTCAGTTCGGCTGTGGAGTACACGTCGGGGCGCCACGGGCAGCCCCCGCTTGCGGCGGTCATTGCTGGTGTGGCTCTCTTCGCCGTTGCGACGACTCTGCGTGTTCGCGCCCATCTGGACCTGGGGGCTCAGTTCTCGATGTTCATCGAGGAGGGCAAGTCGGGCGGGCTGGTGACGACCGGCCTGTACAGCAAGATCCGCCACCCGTTGTACCTGGCCAACATCGCGCTTTTCCTGGCCTGCCCGACGTTTCTGGCGGTGCGCTGGGCGTGGCTTGCGGCGGCTATGGGCATCGTCGGCGTCGTAATCCGCATCGAGATCGAGGAGCAGCATTTGACGCGCACTTTCGACGGTTATGCGACGTACGCCCAGACGACGTGGAAGCTGATCCCGCGCATCTATTAGGGTTTGGGCCAGGGGACGATATGCTCCCGCGGTGCTGGAGGCTTCAGCAGGCGGACGCAGAACCGATGAATCGGTTACAGCGCGAGTTCCGCGAGAGCCTTCCGGATCGCCAGAGGTGCAGCTTCCTGCATCCTGGCGACCCGGAAGGTAGGGTTGGCTACCAGGAGCCGGCGTGAGCCTCTTGGTCGGCCTCTTCGGCCCGACGAGCGGCTTCCTCGGCAGTGGCCTCCGCCCGCTCCGCTGCTTCCTCCGCCTGACGGATCGCTTCCTCGGCGGCTGCCTCGGCCTGGCGAACGGCCTCTTCGGCTGCCGCCTCGTCATCCACCCATTCCTCGCGCTCCGGCGCGGAAGTGGATGACTCGTAGCGCAGGCCTGGCATGGAGACCCCATGCAGGTGCAGGCCGGGCTCCTTCACGCCTTTGAAGGACGCGTCCGAAAGGTCCGACATTCCGAGATCTGCGCCGTGAAGGTCGCAATCGCGGAAGTCCGCGTCCGCGTAGTTGCCCATGCTGAGGTTGGCACCGCGCAGATCGGCATTCTGGAACTTGGCATCCGAGTAGTTGCCGAAGCTCAGGTTCGCCCCGCGCAGGTCGGCGCTCCGCAAATCGGCGTCCGAGAAGTTGGAGAAGGACAGGTTGGCTCCCTCAAGGCGGGTGTTGTTGTCGACCTTGGCGTCGCTGAAGTTGGAGCCGGTCAGGTTGGCGCCTCCGAAGTGGGCGCCTTTCAGGTCAGCCGCCCCACGCGTACTGGGGCCGGCGTGAGCGGGGAACCCCCTCCCAAACGCGTCGCGCATGGCGTCGCCGACGATCTTGCCGACGTCCGGTATGGGGGGAATGGGCGGGATCGGTGGGATGTTGATCTCCGGGATGTGGATACCCGATCCGTGGTGGGGCATGGGTCCCGAGGGGCCCACGCCACCCATAGGGCCTCGCGGAGCTTTCTCGCGCTCTTCCAGCTCCTGGACGCGGGAGAGCAGCTCGTTGGCCTGCTCGACCGTGATCTTGCCGTCCTCCAGCATCTGGAGGATCTTCATCGTCTGTTCGCTCATCTCACTCCTTAGGTGCTCGTGCTAGCGTGAGCCCGACTTGAGATCGTCCAGCAGCGCAGTGGCTTCCCCGGGCGTGATCTCGCCGCGTTCCAGTTGGTCGAGGATCTCCATCTGCTGCTGCGCGGTGTCTTCGGGGGTGGGCGGGGCGGGCTCGTAGCCCAATGCTTCGATCAGGTCGTCCACCTGCTTCCGGACCGTCCAGTAGGAGACGCCGAGCTCGCGAGCTATCTCCTTGACGTTGCCGCGGGAGCGCAGGAAGGACTCGAGGAGTTGTGTGTGTTCGGGTGAGAGCCGGCAGAACCGACACGGCGCCCAGGCGCCTGTGACGACCGTGCCGCACGTTGGACAGCTCATGCGCGTGACTGCCAGATCACCCCCGCACGACGGACACTTCTCCAGGATCTTACGCATAACCCACCTCCTCGATCTGTTTGCATGCTAGCACAAAAGATGTGCTGTGTCAAGGCTTTTCACTTCACTATTTTGGTAAGTAATCAAAATAGTGAGGATCTGGACCAAATCCCTGCGCCCGGTGCTCCCGAGTGCCGGAGAGAAGGCCAGGGCAGGGGGGCCGCCCTATGCGTCGACGACCTCGAGCTGCAGCAGGATGATGTTGTGGGGTGAGGTGTCGCTCTCGAAGTGCAGGTGCCACTCGCGGCCCTCACCGCGGTTCTTCATTCCCGCGCCCGCAATCGCCTTGTTGAGCACACCATAGGCATCGCCGATGTAGGCAAGGCTGCCCCAGAAGAGAAGGGCTGCGCAGCGGATGGGCGGTATGACCTCGATCTCGGCCTCACCGGCAGCGGCGACGTCGTCGCCCACCGGCACGCCGGCATCCATCCGGAACACGCGGGGCTCGCCGACCTCGAAGTAGCGGATGATCACTGGACCGAGGCGTGCGATGCCCGCCGCAGCCTTGGCTTCATCCAGGCGTGCCATCAGTGGATCGAGTACGTCGTCGAGTCGGTCCAAGGGCGCGCTGACCGTCGTGCGGAAGAAGCGTACCTCCGGGGCTGTCAGGAACCTGACCTCGCCGATGAGGTGGTCTGCATGTGAGCCATTGAGTGCTTCAGCGTTGTCAGTCATCATGAACCTCCGCTGTAATGGGTGCGCGATGGGCGAGCACCGGACGAGTGATAGGGCCCGGGGTGAGGCGTACCAATGTGCGACAGAACCAGGTGAGGATCCGGTGACCTTCACCGTGATCCTCACCGTGATCGAGTAGGTAGCCCACAGCGCCGGTGGCGTGCAGGGCGTCGCGATCGCCCCGGCAATAAAACGAGGAGTCGCGAGCTTCTGGACGATGGGCTGTCAGCCGTCCCGGCTGGCAAGCCGGGAGAGGAGCTGCCGGTTGCGCGCGTGGCTACGGAGCAGGGCGATCGCCAGGATCATCGCGATGGCACCCAGCGCTATGGATGCAACGCTGTTGATGAGCGTTACCGGCTGGAACTGATAGGGGTTATTGTAGGTCGTGCGCGCGTCGAAGATCTGCTTCACGTCCTCTGCCATCTGTCCCTCACTGGCTTGGAATGACGGTGGTTGTCCGGCCATGGCTACGGTCGCGCGGGAGCCTGTCCCTCGATCCGGTGCAACTCCTCGATCACCTCGTGGACGACGGCCTTGTCGATTCCCAACGCATCGCAGATGGCATCGGTGATCTTGATGCCGTGGGGTGGGCATCCGGGCACCCAGATGCCCAGATGCTTGTAGTCAGCTGGGCACTTGCCCACGATCACGGGGGTGCCCTCCAGATCGGGAACCTCATCGGGCGTGCCCATCACCAGCACGAGCTCCTTCAGACGGTCGGTGAAGCCAGCCTTCTCGAGGTAGAGGAAGGCGCTCTCCATCTCGCCATAGCAGCCGGTGCACGAGGCTTTCTCGATGATCGTGGCGCTGCCGAACCGGCGCCGGGCCGCCTCGGCATAGGGGACGAAGGGGCGCGCGACCGCGGTGATGCGCTCGCCGTAGACCTGGATGCAGTCGAGATCGGCCTCGCCGAGGTTCGCCTCATCGGCAAGGCGCACGTGCAGGATCTCGTCAACATCGAAGCCCATCAGGGTGGCGCACACAGCATCGACGGCGACGACATCCGTGCCTGCGACGATGCACGCCAGGGCCATTCGATCCTCCTCGCGGGTGTGCGTACCTCCGAGACCCACGAGGCCGTCCACAACCGTGAGGTGCGGCTTCATCACCCGGTTGAGGTCGACGATCCCACGGTCGAGTCCCAGCGTGTGTGTGCGCCGTTTCTCGTAGCCTGGTAGCACGCCCTTCATGTTCTTGAGTCCGCAGGTGATGCCAGTCCGGCTGTGCGTCTTGAGCACCGGCAGGTCGACGATGACATCGGCTTCATAGGCGGTGCGGGCGACCTTGAACGTGTGCATGACGTAAGCATCCGGTGCGTGAACCTCGACGGGGTCATCGTGGTTCAGGTCGACCATCGCCAACCCGTAGCGACGAGCGACGTCGGCAACGCCATTGACCTCCATCGCGGTCAGCGAGTCGACCTGGCCTGGCAGGTCGTAACCGACCGATGACCCCTCGCCAATGATGACGCGACCGGGGTTGTGTGCCAGGACGGCTTCGACCACGGCTTCTGTCACACGCGCATCGGTGACCACGCCGGAGCCTGATGGAGACGGTTTGACCAGGTTGGGCTTGATGAGAACCGTCATGCCCGGTTCCATAACGGAGAGCCCGTCGACGAGATCGATGGCCTGCTGCACCGCTTCCTTGACGCGGTCATCAGCGACCCTGGTAATCGAGACAATGCTCAAGCGACACCTCCTATCAGGGGCCATGCTGAGGGCTCATTCTAAGGTGGGCTGGTCAGACGTCAAGCGCTGCGTCTGGTTAGTCCGGAGAGGATGGCGCGATGGCTGAGCAGGACTGCCAGGGTTGCGGCCAGCGCGCTTCCGAAGACCAGGAACGATGAGCGAAGATCGTTCATCAGATCCGGGTCTACGAGCATGACGATCGACAGGGTCAGCATCAGCATGCCGCTGACGAGTTTGAGCACCCGGCCATGTTTCTCCTCGATGCGGGTGACCTTCAACGTGAACACGGCGGTGCCGAAGATGACCAACTCATCGAGCTGGTAGATCAGCATGTAGAGTGCCAGGAGGAGGAGAAACGTCGGGGTTGATATGGATTGTGAGGCAATCAGGTTCGTCCAGATGACGGGGAAGCCTGAGGTGCAGGCGAACTCGACCAGTGACACACCCGCAGCCAGGGCCACAGTCGCGGCAACCAGTGCCCACAGCGAATCTCCTGTCTGGACAACGGCGCGCATTCTCTTGAAGATGCCCGGCTTCTGATCGTCGGCGATCGTCAAAGACAGGCCCTCTTTGTACCAGAAGTAGTCCTTGATGTTGACCAGGGCAAAGAAGAGCGTCAGCGCGGAGATCAGGATGGGGAGCCAGGTCAGGAAGCTGGCGATGGTCAGGACCGTGAACAGGCCGCCGATGAACAGGACGTAGATCACGGCGGTCACGGCGATGAAGATGATGCCAATCGCCAGCGTGCGTCTCCGGGAGCCGGTTCGCAGCGACAACGCGATCAGGATCGAGAGCACCCACAGTGAGCAGGGGTTGAAGCCGTCGACGAAGCTGATGAGGGCGGTGCTAGCCCACAGGGAGTGAGTCCCCAGGTCTACGGTGCCCAGGAGCGGTATCGTGAGCGTTACGGCTGAGACCTCATGCTGTGGCGCCTTCGGCGTCGGGTCAGCCGTCACCGGGTCGGGGCACCCTGACGTGCGGCACGCCTCCACCGTGGCGCGGATCTCCGCTGCTGTTGCCGCATCAAACCCCTCCCAGTGCTCTTTGCCGATGAAGATCGTCGGTACCCCGCGCGGGCGCATGTCGTAGGCCGCCGCCACACGCTCGAAGGTGGCGCGATCTACGTCCGACGTCCACACGTCGTAGGCCTGGATGGTAAGTCCGGGGATCTCATCGGCAAGGCGGTCCAGGAAGGCATACGCTGCCGGGCCGGGGTCCTCGCCGATCTGGGGGAGCCCCGACAGCGTCGCATGATGGGTCTCGCTGACCTCACAGGTGGGGCACGTATTGCCCCAGAACAGGTAGACGGTCACGCCTTCTGCAACTGGCGTTACCTCAGGGGCCGGAGCTGCCGGCGTGGGTTCGGCCCTTGTTGTGGGCGGTGCCGCAGCGTGGCCAGGCACGATGCCAGCGCCGGCGTCCGGACATCCCTTGGCAAGGCAGCCTTGCAGGTAACGCTCGATGCTCGTGCCCATCGCGCCGGCAAACCCCTCCCAGTGCTCCTCGCCCATGAAGAGGGTGGGCACGACACGGGGCTCAAAACCTTGCGCTGCTGCCATCGCCTCAAAGAGCTGCTGGTTCTCTACGCTGGTGTAGATCTCGTACGCTTCGAGCTGTGCTTCCGGATAGCGCTGCGTCAAGTCCTTGAGAAAGGCCTTGGCCTCCTCGCAGTGCGGGCAGCCATCGCCCCAGAACAGGTAGATGACCACGGCGCTCTCGGCCTGGGGGAGGGCCGCGGCGCGGACGTCAGAGAGAGGGAGGGCGCTTATCGCCATGAGCAACAGCGACAGGATGAAGGCGTGGGTTCGATTGTTCATGATCCTCCAGGATGGCTTCCGTTGACGCATGATACCATGGCGGGAGCGTTTGGCTGCACGGCTCACTGTCGAGGGACACGAGCTGTAGCTCACGCCAAAGTGACTATTGACAAAGAGACTATAGTGGAGTATACTGTAGTTGTCAACAGGGAGAGAACCACAATGCATGGAAGACATGGACGCGGGCAAGCGCAAGGCGGGAGGGGCCAGGGGCCTGGCTCCGGGCGCGCCGATCACATGCTCGAGCCAGCCCTGCTGTGCTCTTTGCTCGGGGGAGCCACCCACGGGTATGGTCTGGTGGAGCATCTGGCGGAATTTGGATTGGCCGCGGTGCCCCTGCGTCGGGTCTATCGTGCGCTCAGCGGACTCGAAGCGATGGGTTGGGTCACGTCGGACTGGGATTCGGCTCAGACTCAGGGCCCCCCTCGCCGGGTCTACACCCTGACCGGGGAGGGCAAAGCTGCGCTTGAAGAATGGATGGTTTACTTGCGCGAGAGCCGCGGCGCTATCAGTCGGCTTCTCGACGCGTATGAACGGCGGCGTGCATGACGTCGCCGATCCGCGAGGTGCGGTGGCAGGAGCAACACTGGGAGGTGTGGTATGCCGAGGTTTGATGGAACGGGACCGCAAGGTCAGGGACCGTTGACGGGACGCGGCGACGGCTATTGCGCTGTGGCTAATCCCACGGGGAGCCGACCCTATGGCGTTGTCGGGGTTGGACAGCGCCCCTTTGGTGGATTTCTGGGACGCTTTGCGAGTTGGGTACCGCGGCTGGGCCTGGGATGGGTCGTGGCCGCGGACGTTGGTAGTTGCGTGGCCTAGCCTGGCTCAGGCTAGGGATCAGGAACGAAGAGATCGTTCAAGAGGAGGATGCTATGCCAAGAGGCGATAGGACTGGACCGGCTGGAGAAGGCCCGATGACGGGTCGTGGACTGGGTTACTGCTCGGGGAGTGGCGCGCCGGGCTACGTCGCGCCGGGGCCCGGGATGGGTCGTGGCGTGGGTTGGGGTGGCTGGGGTGGACGCGGCTACCGGAATCGGTTCTGGGCTACGGGCGTGCCACGGTGGGGGCGCTATACACCCGGATTTGGGGTCCCCGTCCCGCCAACCTATGGCGCGGAACAGGAAGTGGCCGACCTGAAAGCACAGGCTGGCTGGTTGAGCGAGCAGCTTAGCGCGATCCAGGCGCGCATCGATGCGCTGGTGAAGCCGCGCGAGACTGACGAGAAATAGGCCAGGCAAGGCCAGATTACAACAGCGGCGAGCACTCTCGCCGCTGTTGTCGTTTCAGGGGGCCGTCTGTCCCTTTCGCTTGCTGATGGGTGGAGACGACACGATCACTGGCTGAGCCCTCCGGCCCTCAAGTACCCCATCTCAGGCATTAACCCTGCGCCTCTGAGGATCGTGCCGACAGCGTGGATGGCCTCCGCGGGCAGCCGTATGCCGCCATGCAGAAGCGGGGGCGCGATCCGCGTGGCTTCTGGACCGTGGGCCATGACGTGGTCGATGGCCTTGTTGGCATTGGCGAAGGCGTTGCCCTGGGGGAGCGTCCTCACAGCAGCAAAGGCCGCGCCCACGACTTCGTCCAGCCGCTTCGAGAGGGCCGTGGCCTCTGCGGTCTCACCGGCCTCCAACAGCGCGATCACCTGCCGTAGCTCCCGTGCAAAGCCATTGGCCGTGCTCAGAAGAAAGCCGCGATAGGGCCCCCCTGCTTCCTCCAGCCACGTGGCATAGCCGACCTCAGCGCCTCGAACGAGGAAGACGCCGCTCGCGCCGCGATCGACGAGAGGCACGCGATCGGTGCCGCTGGTATCCTTGAAGAGCATCAGGTTCGCGTAGCGTGCCGCGAGCTCGCTGAAGACGGCTGGTGAGATCTCGTTCTGGGTCACCTGCGGCAACTGGTAGACTGCCGTGGGCAGGCCCAGATCCAGGATGCTCTCGAGGCCCGCCCTGATCGCGACCTGGTCGAGGTCCGCACCGGTGGGGGCGCAGATCGTGAACCCGGCGATGTGGCGCTCACGCAACGCCGCCAGGGGGTCCGCAATGCCCGTGGTTGCCTGCGCGCTCGCCACTGCCTCGGCAATCCCTGCGTGCATCTCGGTAACCGTCGGGCGCAGGACGCCGATGAGGATGCGCGTGTCCAGCGCCCTCGCGAGGTCGAGTGCGATGCTGACGAGCTCGTTCACCTCGGCTGCGGTCATGTCCCACGCTTCGCCCGTCGACCCGGGCACGAGGAAGCCGCCGACGTGAGGGACCATCGTGCGCCAGTGGGCGCGCATCCGATCGATGTCGATCCGGCCGCCCCCGGTGTAGTGGGTAATTGGCGGGCACCAGAGCCGCGGCACAGGCGAGGATGGCGTCGGGCTGATCATCTGCCGGATGAGGGTGTCTCGCTGTTGGGCGATCGATGGCATAGGGTCAGGTCTCCTTGTCTAGGGTCAGCCTGTTATACACCCGGATGGCGCTCTTTCCGAACTGTGCGCGTCTGGAGGGGTGCATTTCAGGATGGGGGCAGACACGCTGCTCCCTCAGCCCCTGACGCACGATCACGGCCTTTGCGCAGCAT
>JAKJAE010000076.1 GCA_022707665.1 Chloroflexota bacterium | reverse complement strand
CTGAGTAGCGCTGCTCGCTCCAGTGCTGCAGGCTGACGTAGCGCACCCAGGCTCCGGCACCCGCGTGGATCTCGACGACCTCCGCATTGAGCTCGGGCTGCGTCTCCTGGGACACACGATCCTGGATCAGCGTCACGCGACTGCCAGGTTCCGCAACGACCAGGGTATGGTGCAAGCCGGTGCCGCCTTCGCCGTCCATGGCGACCAGTGACTGCAGAGGGCGTGCCACACGTACCCCTGCCGGCACGTACACGAACGTACCGCCGTGCCAGAGGGCCGCATTGAGCGCCGTGAACTTATTGAAGTCAGGTCGGGTCGTGGTGCCGTGCATCCAGGCATCACGAATAATGTCATTGTGGCTCTTGAGGGCAGTGTGAAGATCCTCAAGCACGACGCCGTTGAGCGTGTCATCCCGGCGCATCGCCGCATAGGTCCGGGCCCCATTGCAGTGGACGAGCACCCCCGAGACCTGATCGACCGGGGCCAGGGCATACTCCCAGCAGGGGGGCAACTCGTAGATGCCGTCAAGCTCACGCGCCGAGAAGACAAGCCGCAGCGTGTCCAGCGGATAGGCTTTGAGATCGGTCCTTCGCCAGGCTTCCTCTTTGGGATCGGGAAACGCCATCGTCTTATAGCGCTCCCAGGCCTCGTGACGGGCCTGGCGCATCCAATCGGGCTCGTCATAGAGGTCGGAGAGCAAGGACACGGCCTCCGGTCCTGGGGCCACGGTCCGCGATGCCGCCTGCGGTGCTGTTGTGATGTCTGCAAAGGATTCGTCGAGACGTTCGACCATCCTTCCTCCTTTAGCCGACCGACCCTTCCATCTGCAACTGCACCAACCGATTGAGCTCGACGGCATATTCCATCGGAAGCTCCTTGACGAAGGGTTCGAGAAAGCCGTTGATGATAATCGCCGAGGCCTGCGCCTCGCTGAGCCCCCGGCTCATCAGGTAGAAGAGCTGATCCTCGCTGATCTTGCTTACCGTCGCCTCGTGTTCGATCCGGACGTTGTCCTCGGAGGCGTCAATGTAAGGATAGGTGTCCGAGCGCGACTCGCGATCGAGCAGCAGGGCGTCGCAAACGACCTTGGATTGGGCGCGCTCGGCGCCATGCACAACGCGCACCAGGCCGCGAAAGCCGGAACGCCCGTTGCCCTTGCTGATCGACTTCGACGTGATCATCGAACTGGTGTCGGGCGCGAGGTGGATGGCTTTGGCGCCCGCGTCGTAGTGCTGGTCGTCGCCGGCAAACGCGATCGACAGCACCTCACCCCGCGCTCGTGGCCCGCGCAGGACCACGGCGGGATACTTCATCGTCACGCCGCTTCCCAGGTTGCCGTCGACCCACTCCATCAGGCCATCCTCGTCGACGATGGCCCGCTGGGTGACCAGGTTGTAGACGTTGCGCGACCAGTTCTGAATGGTGGTGTAGCGGGCGTGGGCGCCCTTCTTGACGAAGATCTCAATGACGCCGGTGTGGAGCGCTGCTTCCGTGTACTGTGGGGCCGTGCAGCCCTCAATGTAGTGGACGTTGCTGCCTTCCTCGGCAATGATGATCGTGCGCTCGAACTGGCCGAGGCTCTGGGCATTGATGCGGAAGTAGGCCTGTAGCGGGATCTCCACATTGACGCCAGCGGGCACGTAGACGAAGCTGCCACCGGACCAGAAGGCGCTGTTCAGCGCGGCGAACTTGTTGTCGCGGACCGGCACGGCCTTGCTGATGTGAGCCTGGACCAGCTCTGAGTGGTCACGTACCGCGCTGTCCATGTCGACGAAGATGATGCCGTGCGCTTCCCATTCGGCCTTTAGGGAGCTGTAGACCGACTCGGAGTCCATTTGCGTCTCGACGCCGGCGAGGTACTTGCGCTCGGCTTCGGGGATGCCCAGCTTCTCGAAGGTATCTTTGATCGCAGCGGGCACATCATCCCACGACCTCTGTTTTGTCGGTGTCGCGCGCATGAAATAGTAGAACTGCTCGAAGTCGAGGGTGCCCAGATCGACGCCCCAGGTGGGCATGGGCATATCGAGGAAGGCATCCAGTGCTTTCAGCCGGAAGTCGAGCATCCATTGCGGCTCGTTCTTGAGTGCCGAGATCTCACGTACGACATCCTCGCCGATCCCGCGCCGTGATTTGTGGGCGTAGTCGATCTCCGTTCGGAAATCGTACTCATCCCGATCTTTGATGCCGCGTAGTTCCTCATGCTGGCTTGTCATATCGGTTTCCGGAGGTTCCCCTAGTCCCCAGCCGTCAGCCCCTGCCTCACCCATTCATACCCCTGCTCCTCGAGCACGTCGACGAGCTTGGCGTCGCCCGTCTTGACGATGCGGCCATCGTAGAAGACGTGGACCACATCGGGGTAGATGTAGTTGAGGATGCGCTGATAGTGCGTGATGACCAACAGGCCCATGTCCAGATCTTTCTGCAGGACGTTGATGCCTTCGGAGACGAGGCGGAGCGCGTCAATGTCGAGCCCGGAGTCGGTCTCGTCGAGAATTGCGACCTTGGGTTTGAGCAAGGCCATTTGGAGTATCTCGGCGCGTTTCTTTTCGCCGCCAGAGAATCCCTCGTTGAGGTAGCGTTGCAGGAACGCCGGGTCTATCTGCAGGAACGCCAGCCTCTCGTTCAACTCCTGCCTGAACTCCCGCATGGGCATCAGGTGGGCGTTGAGGCGTCCGCGTGCTGCGGCAGGCGTTCTATCTCCATAGCCGCGCACGGCACTGGTTGCGGCGTGAAGGAACGAGTAGAGCGTTACGCCAGAGACGGCGACCGGGTATTGCATGGCCAGGAAGAGGCCTCGGCGGGCACGTTGGTCGGGTGTCATCTCAAGCAGGCTTGCGCCGTCGAGTAGGATTTCTCCCCGGGTGATCTGGTATTTGGGATGGCCCATCAGGGTATACGCGAGTGTACTCTTGCCTGACCCGTTGGGGCCCATCAACGCGTGGGTCACCCCGCGTTCGACGACCAGGCTGACACCCTTGAGGATCTCCTTGCCCTCCACCGTGACGTGAAGGTCACGAATCTCTAGCGTCATCCATCTTTCTCCTTGACCACTTGAGGTTACCGTCCGTAATTACGCCGACCTGAGTATAGGTCAGAGTGCATTATTGTCAAGATTGTCTAGTAAATTAGATGGGGTGAGCAAAACACAGGACCGGCAGCGCTGCCGGTCCTGTCTGGGCATTGGGTGAGTCGATCCGAGTCGGCGATCAGCCGCCAAGTAGGCCGCTGATGGCCCCGAGTCCCATCGCGCCACCGACTCCTAGCATCCCGAGGATGACGCCGATGACAATGGTCACCAGCCACCCCACCACGATCGTGACGATCGTCCCGGTGTCGTCCAGGTCGAGGCCTTCCTTGACCGCAAGGTAGCTGGCGATCAGCGACCAGATCGCGCCGATCACACCGCCGATGCAGGGAATGATGCTGAGCATACGCGGGGCATAGGCAAAGCCGATGACGCGCAGCATCTCGCCCATCGTGGCAGTCCCCTTGAACAGCTTCGTGCCGATGAGATAGGTGACACCGGCCCAGATGGCCCAATTGATGAAGGTGACCACGAAGGTCACGATGATGGAGAGCAGCGTGGCCCCCAGTTCCATCTTGCCGCCGCGCACCAGGTTGATCAGCACCTGCAAGATGGTGCCCACGACAGAGAGCGCTGCGACGATGGCTACGACAATCGCCGCTTGAGTGGTGGCCGACTCGTCACGTTCGACCTCCGCAAAGACTTTCCGATCCAGCTTGAACACACCGATGATTCGCTCGAGCATCATTGCCTCCTTGATACCGTCCCCGGGCTACAGCCAGCCGAACTCTCCTCTCATTATAGGACAGAGGCATCACACCGGTAGTTGGATCGAGCGAAAGCGCTTTGCCTCGATCGCTTCTTGATCACACGTCCTGGATGTCGTATAATCTGACACCGACGGGGTGGTGGCTCCGTCTCTCTGGCATGATGCCCTCGCTGCCGTCTCGTCGCCGAAGGAGCTGACATGGGGGACTTCGTCCATCTCCATACCCACACCGAGTACTCATTGCTGGACGGTCTGAGCAAGTGCTCGGCGTTGGCCAAATACGCTGCTGAGTTGGGCATGCAGGCGTTGGCGATCACCGACCACGGCGTTATGTATGGGGCTGTGGAGTTCTACCGGGCATGCAAGACCGCCGGGATCAAGCCGATCATCGGCATCGAGGCCTATGTCGCTCCCCAGTCACGCTTCAGCCGCGACCGTGACGATGGCAGAATCCAGCATCTCGTGCTGTTGGCGCAGAACCAGACCGGATACCGCAACTTGCTGCAGTTGGCGAGCATCGCGCAACTGGAAGGTTTCTACTACAAGCCGCGCATCGACAAAGAGGTGTTGGAGACACACAGCGAGGGGGTGATCGCCCTGTCGGCGTGTGTGCAGGGCGAGATTCCACAGCTTCTCCACCAGGGCCAGGATGACCGGGCACGTGACGCCGTCCGCTGGTACCTCGAGCGTTTTCCGGGAAGGTTCTACCTTGAGCTGCAGAGCCACGATATCCCGGAGTACGATGAAGTGTACCGGAAGCTGGTAACCCTCTCAAAGGAGATGCAGGTACCGCTCGTCGCAACGAACGATGTCCACTACGCCAAACGTCGTCAGGCCGATGCCCACGACGTTCTGCTCTGTATTGGCACCGGCAAGACGGTCAACGAGCCCAACCGCATGCGGATGACCGACAACTCCTACTACATGCGCTCCCCGGAGGAGATGTGGTCACTGTATGGCGAGATTCCGGATGCGCTGTTGAACACAGTCCGCATTGCCGAGCAGTGTGAGGTCAAACTCCAGTTTGCTCCGCCCTACCATTTGCCGACATTCCCGGTGCCGGACGGATGTGGATCCTCGCAGGATTACCTTCGCCAACTGTGCTATCAGGGGATGCGTTGGCGCTATGGTGCCGATCATGACAAGCCGTCCTATGTTGAGCGGCTCGAATACGAGCTGGGCATCATCCACCAGATGGGGTTCGACGATTACTTCCTTGTGGTCTGGGATCTGTGCGAGGCAGCCAAGGCGCGCGACATCTGGTGGAACGTGCGTGGATCGGGTGCCGGGAGTGTGGTGGCCTATACCCTCGGGATCACCACGGTCGATCCGTTCAGGAATCGCCTGCTTTTTGAGCGTTTCCTCAATCCTGATCGCATCTCGATGCCCGATATCGATCTTGACTATCCCGATGACCGGCGGGCAGAACTGATCGCCTATACCAAGGAGCGGTATGGGGCCGACCACGTCTCGGCGATTATCACGTTCGGGACGCTGGGCGCACGCGCCGCCATCCGCGATGTGGGACGTGCACTGGACATCCCCCTGGGCGAGGTGGATAAGGTTGCCCGCATGGTGCCCAACGTGCCCGGCAAACCGGTATCGATCAGCGAGGCGCTGGAGTCGGTGCCTGAGCTCAAGGCCGAGTACGACAGCGTTCCCTACATCAAGAACCTGTTGGATACCGCTACTGAGGTCGAGGGTGTGACGCGACACGCAAGCACGCACGCCGCCGGCGTGATTGTGTCCGATCGCCCGTTGGTGGAATACCTGCCACTCAACCGTCCCACCAAGGGCGAGGCGGAGGACAGCCCTGTCGACCGGGTCTCACAGTGGCCCATGGAGATCGTCGAATCCATGGGGATGCTCAAGGTCGACTTCTTGGGGTTGCGTACGCTCACGCATATGCGCAAGACCTGCGAGCTCATCGAGCAGGAGACGGGACGTAAGCTCGATTTGGCCACAATCCCCTATGAGCGCGTCCCCGATGATCCGGTGAAGGACGCTGACGTTCTGGCGCTGTACCAGTTGTTGGCGACCGGGGAGACCACGGGCATCTTCCAGGTGGAAGGCGCGGGAATGCGCCGTACGCTGCGCGATATGCGTCCCGAGCAGTTCCAGCACATCATTGCCGTGTTGGCCCTCTATCGTCCTGGCCCTATGGACAACATCCCGACCTACATCCGGCGGATGCACGGAGAGGAGCCCATCGAGTACCAGCATCCCATCCTGGCGGACATCCTGGATGACACTTATGGCATCATCGTCTACCAGGAGCAGATCATGCAGATCGCGGTGGCGATGGCCGGCTACCAGCCCGGTGAGGCCGATGGCATCCGCAAGGCGGTGGCCAAGAAGAAACAGGATCTCATGGACCAGCACCACGTGATGTTCCGCGAAGGGGCTGTCGCCAGGGGGATCGACGCCGAAGTCGCCGACCGCGTTTGGGCAGACATCGAGTTCTTTGCGCGCTATGGTTTCAACCGCGCGCATGCCACGGACTATGCCGTGATCACGGCGCAGACGGCTTACCTGCGGGCGCACTATCCGCTCGAGTTCATGACTGCTCTGATGACGACGGAGCGCCACAACACCGAAAAACTTGGGTTCCTCATCAGCGACGCGCGGCGTAACGGGTTGACCGTGGAGCGTCCCAGCATCAACCACTCTGAGGTGGAGTTTACGATCGAGCGTCATTCTGATGACGCCGAGCGCTTCATCCGCATCGGACTTGGCGCGATCAAGAACGTAGGTGACGACGCGATGCAGATGGTCGTGGATGCGCGACGGGCTGGTGGGTCCTTCCGGTCGCTGGATGACTTCGCGGATCGGGTCGACCTCCGCAGACTGAATCGTAAAGCGCTGGAGTGCCTGATTCAGGCGGGGGCGCTCGATGACTTCGGTCCGCGCGCCGCGTTGATGACCCTCATCGACACGATGATGGGCATGAGCGCTCAGGCCTATAGTGCGCGAGATGTGGGGCAGTTCTCACTCTTCGACAATATGACTGACTTGCGCCAGTCGATCACGTTGCCGGCAGTTGTGCCTCCGATTCCTGACCGGCAGATCCTCGAATGGGAGAAGGAGCTGCTGGGAACCTACCTCTCGAAGCACCCGCTGGCGGATCAGGAGCGCGATCTGCTGAAACGCGAGCTGGTTACGACGACGATCGGCCAGCACATTACCGAAGCACCTGGGCAAGTTCTCAAACTTGTCGGCATGATCCAGCGTGTCCGGCGCATCACCACCAAAAAGGGTGCGATGATGGCCTTTTTGAGCCTCGAAGCTCCCGGCGGCACCCTCGAATGTGTCGTCTTTCCCAAGACGTACGAGAGCATCAAGGATGTTCTGACGCCAAATCGGGTCGTGGTCGTATGCGGTAAGCTCGACAACCAGCAGGATCGTGAGGAGCACTCGCTGGTTGTGGAGTGGCTCAAGGAGCCCCACGAGTTTCTGATGCCGACATCTGGCCCAGTGCCTATAGCCGGGGGCGATGGCTTTGCGTATGAGGACGATCCTCCGCCCTATGGCGCGCCGCCCACACGGAATGGCAGCAATGGGGGCGGGCAGATGGAGCGCCGGCGTGCGGCTGTGCCCTCCGTGTCACCTGAGCCTACAGACGACTTCGCTCCTGAAAACTCGGCGCCTGCGCGTGTGTCTGACCTCGGCACGCTACGTGGCAGCGAGATGGCACCACCACCGGAACCGCCGGCGCCACCGGCCACGTTGGTCATCACGCTCAAGCGCTCCGGCGATAACAGCAGTGACTTCCAGAAACTGGCACGTCTCCACAAGGTGCTGCGCCGGGAGCGCGGAGCGGACCAGTTCGTGGTGGTGTTGGAGGGCGATCAGAAGGTGGAATTGGCGTTCCCCAACGAGACCACGCAATGCACCTACGACCTCCGACAGCAGATCACGGCGATTGTGGGGCCGGAGAACCTGCGGGTGATCCAGCAGTAGAGTGGATTCACTACCCTTGCACGAATTGTGAAGTGTGCTATACTGTGCCGTGTTTGGGCGGTTAGCTCAGCTGGCTAGAGCGCCACTTTGACATTGTGAAGGTCACAGGTTCAAGTCCTGTATCGCCCACCACGAGAAGGCCGGGACTGCCCGGCCTTCTTTTGTTTGTATCGCCATAACGCGGCGCGGTAGCCTGGAGTCGCCGCACGAAAGGTGCCTGCCGATGCTCAAGCAAAGGACCCATCCACGGGTCGCACGCAACGTGTGGCCTGCCCTCGGCATTGCTGTAGGGCTCGCTATTCTCAGCAGTTGCGCGCTCCCGTCGCCTGTGCCCACGCCTACGCCCACCCGCACGCCACAACCAACACTCACGCCAACGCCGACCTCGACTCCCAGGCCCTCGCCCACACCGACTCCCGCGTTTCCGGTGTCCGTGGGCTGTGCGTCTGCTGTGCCGGACCAGGCCTGCGCCCAGCTCGAGGAGATGGTCATAGCCGATCCGGGCCATTTCGCGTGGGCTGGACTCGCGGGAGCGATTATGCTGACGGATCAGGCTGGGTCTGCATCCGAGGAGGTCGGGATCTGGACCGTCGCGGTTGCAGCGCCCTTCTATACGGTCGAAGATGACGTGACCGTCGCCGACTTGCGTGCTACATGGGATGGCGTGCCAGCAGGCCCCTTTGCAGTGCACCCGCTCCTGGCGGCGCCCGACACGGTCGAGGCGCTCGTAGGCATCTGGGGGCCACCGGATGACACTGCTGTGCAGTTGGTCGATGCGGGTGGGCTTTTGGCTGAAGCCGAGGCGCTTGGCGGCTGGGCGCTGGTGCCATTCGATGCGCTCACACCCCAATGGAAGGTACTGCGGCTCGACGGTCTCTCCCTGGTGGAGAAGGGTATCGCCCTGGACGCCTATCCCCTGCGGGTGCCGCTCTATTTGGACGCGCAAACACGCCCGGAGGTTCGCCCGCTACTGCCGGTGACGGCTGCGACCTTTACGAACCGGGATGAATCGCAGATGACACTCGTGGTGATGACGGGGGTGACGGCAATGACTCGTATGACAGCGCGTCTGATGGACGCCAAAGGCGTCACCTATCCGGCCAAGGACATCCTGCCGTGGTTCGCCGACGCCGACTTCGTCCACATCAGCAACGAGGTCTCCTTCAGGCCAGACTGCATCGCCGAGGGCAGTGGCACGATGTCCTTCTGTTCACACGACAGTTACATTGGGTTGCTCGAGGCCATCAACGCCAACATCATCGAGCTAACGGGCAACCACCTGGAAGACAAGGGTACGGAGTGGGTCGATCACTCATTGCAGATGTACCGTGAGCGTGGCTGGCAGTGGTTTGGCGGCGGGGCCAACCAGGCGGAAGGCAGCCAGCCATTGATGCTGACCCATAACGGAAACCAGATTGCCTTCATCGGCTGTAACACTGTGGGACCGTTTGCTTCTGAAGATTCGGGCGGGGCAGCGCGTTGTGACTTCCCGACGGTGCAGACGACTATCTCCGACCTCCGCGCACAGGGCTATCAGCCCATCGTCACATTGCAGTACCTCGAGGACTACAACTACTCTCCGACGCCGGCGCAGATGGCGGACTTCCGCACACTTGCCGATGCCGGCGCCGTGGTTGTCCAGGGCAGTCAGGCCCATCAGGCCCAGACGCTGGAATTCTACAATGATACCTTTATCCACTACGGCCTGGGCAACTTCTTCTTCGACCAGATGTGGAGCGATGGCACGCGGCAGGAGTTCGTTGACCGCCTCACATTCTATCGAGGGACGCTACTGAGTGTGGACCTGCGTACGGCAATCTTGGAAGAATACGGGCGGCCGCGGCCGATGACGGTCGGGGACCCTGATCCGGCCGGTGATCGTGCCGACTTCCTGCAGATGATCTTTGATCTGAGTCCGCAGCGTTAGGCGGAAGCCATGTCTGGGGAATCCATAGGTGAGCGTAAGGGGGGCCGTATGTTACCTGCAATTGCTGTGATTGGTGCCGGAACGATGGGCGAGGCTCTCATCAAAGTGCTACGCCGCCAGGATCTCATTGACCCTCAGAACATCATCGCTGCTGATCCGTGGGCAGAACGCCTGGACTATCTGCGGGAGACCTACGCGATCCAGATTGCCGCATCCAACGGCGAGGCAGCGCGGAAGGCCAAGATCATCTTTCTGTCGGTCAAGCCTCAGGTCATGGGTCAGGCGCTGGAAGACCTTCGTGAGGCCGTCTCCAC
>JAKJAE010000075.1 GCA_022707665.1 Chloroflexota bacterium | reverse complement strand
AACCTGAACAGCCGCCGTGAGACCTGCGCCTGCCGATTGCTCGAGCAAAGTGCGGAAGTTGGCTGCAGTAAGGTTGGCGGCTACCGACGGCCCCCGCCAGGTCTGGATCAGGCCGTCGATTCCCGCGTCACCTGCCTCGCGGACGTGCCGTGCTGTCGTAGCCTCATCAGACGAAACATACAGATCGGGGGGCACATCACACCTAGAACCGGTCCAGGACGACCACTCGAAATCGGCACAGTAGAGAGCCAGGACCAGTCGCTCGGATGGGCCAACACCCTGCGCGACCACCGGCTTGCCTGGCCATGCAGCAAGTAACAGGGGCAGGACCAGAACCGCCCATAGCTGACCATTCCACCGTCCACGCACGGTGTTCCTCCTTCGCTGCACTCAGCCGGACGGCACTGAACGGCCTTCAGTATAGGCATATTCGGCGACCTAACAAATCTGGTGTCTGGACTTGGCACCTCAATCCGCTATAATCGGCGTGCATAAAGTGGAGGAAAGACAATGTCAACATTCTGGGCCGGTCTGGGCAATATCGTGGGCCCGATTATCGGGTTTCTGCTGGGGCTCATCCCCCTCATTCTGATCCACGAGTTTGGGCACCTGATCGCAGGGCGGCTGGTGGGCATCTGGGCAC
Organism: Chloroflexota bacterium; assembly: GCA_022707665.1. Classification (GTDB taxonomy): domain Bacteria; phylum Chloroflexota; class Anaerolineae; order B4-G1; family SLSP01; genus PWVB01. Next base: position 9,482 of record JAKJAE010000075.1, on the reverse strand, counting down.
GTGAGTTTGGTATCGGCTACCCCCCTCGAGTTCTGAAGCTGTTCCGCTGGAAGGAAACCGACTTCACGCTAAACTGGCTTCCCTTCGGCGGTTTCACGCGCTTTGAGGGCGAGACGACGTTCGACGATGGGACAGGCCACGCATCTGAGCCCGGTGCTCAAGAGCACAGCCTTTACTCCAAAGGTCCCTGGCAGCGTATCGTGGTCTATCTGGGCGGCTCGGTGGCCAACCTGGCTACGGCATGGCTGATCGCCATACTGATCTTCGTGACCGGCATTCCTCAGACGCGGGCGGTCATCACCGATGTGGTTGCCAATTCGCCGGCTGAGGCGGCAAGCCTCCAGGCAGGTGACCGCATCGTCGCTGTGAACGGCGATGAGATCGAAGACACCCGCGTTCTTCAGGAGCGCATCCTTGAGGAAGCCGGGAAGCCCACCATCTTCACAATCGAGCGCGAGGCCGGTTCGACCGATGTGGTTATCACGCCGCGAGCCAATCCGCCGGAGGGCCAGGGCGCACTCGGAATCATGATCGCAACGCAGGAGATCACTGGCACCCTCAAGCACTACCCGGTTACCCAGGCCATAACCTACGGCAGCCGTTATTTCGTGAATGTAGCAGCAACGACGGTGATGCTGCCTGTGTACATCGTTCGGATGGGCATACCCTTTGAGCAAGCACGCCCGGTGGGCGTGATCGGAATCAGCCAGATCGCCGACCAGAGCGTGGATCAAAGCATCGCACAGAGCGCCCCCTATCCATTTCTCAATGTCCTGGTCTTGTTGAGCATCAGCCTGGGCATCTTCAACTTGCTGCCGATCCCTGCCCTGGATGGTGGCCGCATTCTGTTCGCGGTCATCGAAGCTATCCGTGGCAAAGCGCTGACGCCGGCACTGGAGGAGCGCATCCATCTGGTCGCGCTGCTGCTACTCGTCGCAGTCTTCGTCGCCGTGACGATACTCGATATCGTCATGCCCGTGCAGCTTCAGTAGCACCACCAGGAGGACCTCGAACCGCAATGCAAGACTGGGACCTGACCGACTTCGGATCCGAGATCGATCCACAAGACGCGGAGCGCCGGGTAACGCTCTGGCAGAATCTGGAACAAGACGGCGTTACGCCCGATCGCTCGTTGATGGCGCTGCTCTCAGGTCTGATGGATGACGACCTGCTGCGAATGCGGACGCTTTGGCCCGGTCTCGGCACCGCTGTGCGACGTGAACTGACGGAGATCTTGTTGGAGATCTCGGCAGCTGACTTTGCCATGGACTTCTCTGCCATATTCCGAATCGCCCTCTTGGATCCTGATGCTGACGTGCGCACGTCGGCGCTGCAGGGTCTCGCGGAGGTAGAGGACGTCCGCCTGGTGCCCGAGTATGTACGCATCCTCCACAGTGACCCATCACCTGAGGCACGCCGGGCGGCGGCTGAAGGACTGGGACGGTTCGTCTTGTTAGGCGAGCTGCAGAAGATCCGCCCCGCGCCGTTCCACAAGGCAGTGCAGGCGCTGCAGGCCTCCTACACCAGGCCAGGTGAAGCACTCGCGGTTCGCCAGTGTGCGGTAGAAGCCATGGCCTTCACCGGCGAGTATGGTGTTCCGGCAATGATCAAACGCGCTTACACGGATGGCGACAGCAATATGCGCCGCAGTGCCATCGTCGCCATGGGCCATAGTGCAGATGACACCTGGGCTCAGTTCGTTCAGCGCGAGCTCGTAAGCAGCGACCCGCGTATGCGCCTCGCCGCAGTGCGCGCCTGTGGCGAACTCCAGATCGAAGCAGCCGTCGAGGACATCATCAGCTTGACCGACGATGTCGACATCGACGTCCAGACGATGGCGTTGTGGGCGCTGGGGCAAATCGGTGGCACATTGGCGCGCAAGACCCTGCGTCGTTTCACGAAGAGCGACAATGAGGCGCTCGCTTCGGCTGCAGGCGAAGCCCTGCAGGAGCTTGAGTTCTTCCATGGTGACGCCTCCTCCTTCTTCGGAGCCCCGGAGGCCTTCAGCGGAGCGTCGGATGACGCCTGGCATTTCCCGGATTTGGGGGACCTTCCCGAGTCTGACGAGGAGTATGACGTCGACAGCGCCGAGGAGGAGGAGGGCGAGTCAGAAGAGGACGACGAAGCTGACTACCTGGTAGGGTACCTCGGCCTCGACGATGACGATGAAGACGATGACGCCGGGGACTTCGACTGGGAAGACGACGCCGTATCTCCCAAAGAATCATCGCTGGGAGTCTCATCACTCGAGGACGTGCACCTGGACAACAATGACGATGAGGTCTGGCACTAGGTCCCTGGGCACGCGTACCCTAGGCCGTGCGTCGAATGGGGCGCGGGGTTTGGTTATCCTGATCCTATGTGCCGGTGGACTCCTGAAAGCCGGACAAGTCCTCGCCCAGACACCTGAGACCGCTCACGACTACACCTTCGGTCAGACCGCCACCTTCGCATTGGTACTCCCTGCAGAGAGCACAGTCGAGCAGGCCACATTCTATCTCCAGGCGAATCGCACGCCCACCACCGGCATTGATACCGACGTGACTCAGGGACGAACGGAGATCACGCGCAACCTTGTCGTGGAGCCTCTCCCTCCCTATGCACACCTCACCTACTGGTGGAGCTACGATGGCGATGCCGGCAGCCTGGTCGAAACTGAGAGAGTCTCCTTCCAGTACATCGATAACCGCTATGCCTGGCAATCGGCAGAGGGCGATGGCCTGGCCGTGCACTGGGTCACCGGCGAGCGATCGCGCATGGTCCAGGCGGTCGATGTTGCCCAGACAGCGCTGCGTACCTTCCAAGAGGCCCTGGGCACAGGCCCGGTTGAAGGTACAGACATCTACATCTACCCTTCGCAGCCGGACCTCGCGTCGGCCATGCAGCTCGCCGGCTTCGATTGGGCGGGTGGTGTGGCCTACCCCGAGCTGGGGGTAGTCCTCGTGGCAATCCCCCCCACCGTCGATGCACCACTCGTGATGCAACAGGATATCCCTCACGAGCTAACACACCGAGCTTTGTATGACTGGTTGGGTTCGCAGGGCTATGCGGCCCTCCCAACATGGCTCAACGAGGGTCTGGCCATGACCTTTGAGATGCGCCCCGATCCACTTCGAGCCCTCGTGCTTGAGGAAGCCCACAAGTCCGGGAATCTGATCCCACTGGCTGAGCTATGCCAACCCTTCCCGGACGACCCTGAGCGCGCCGAGTTGGCCTATGCCCAGAGCGAGCGCATCGTCGGCTATCTCCGCGAGACCTACGGCTGGTCCGGTCTGCGCCGGCTGATCCTGGCCTATGCCGATGGCAAGGCATGCAATGCCGGGCTGCTGGAAGGCGTGGGGCAGGATCTGGTTGCCGTGGATCGAGCGTGGCGGACCTCGCTGGGGCAATCGCAAGGCACGAGTGGCAGTAGCATTACCCGGACAGAGACCACGTTATTGTGGCGCGATTCTGGCCCATGGCTCGTCGTGTTGGCTGCGCTGTTGTTGCCCGGCCTGTCACTCGTCGCCGCTCGGCGACGGTAAGGGCACAACCTGTCAGGGCGCCCGCACGGGCGTCAGTCACACGGTCGAACCGGTACACTCGTGGCAGTCAAGACCAGCCACCGTGGGCGTTCAGGCCCCTGCTTCGGCGGTCGGATGGGCTGAGAACGAGCCGGGGTGCCATCGTCTTGTACGAGGATCTGCGCAAAGGAGCCCGACATGAGGCACATCACACACGAAGTAGATCTCTGCGTTGTCGGCGGGGGACTGGCAGGGATGGCGACGGCAATCGCCGCAGCGCACCATGGCGCAAGGGTCGCCCTGATGCAGGACCGTCCCGTCCTTGGCGGCAATGCCTCCTCCGAGGTGCGGATGTGGATCTGCGGGGCGCATGGTCCCAACAACCGTGAGACTGGCATCATTGAAGAACTGGAGCTAGAAAACCGCTACCGGAACCCCCTGCGCAACTTCTCGATCTGGGATAGCATCCTCTACGAGAAGGTTCGCTTCGAGCCAAACATCACGCTGCTACTCAACTGCTCCTGCAATGACGCGACGGTAGCCGACCAGCGCATCCTATCGATCAAGGGCTGGCAGACGACGTCCCAGACCTGGCACACGGTGCAAGCGACCCTTTACGCTGATTGTTCCGGCGACAGCGTGCTGGCCCCGCTAACGGGCGCAGCCTATCGCATGGGTCGTGAGGCTCGTTCGGAGTTTGGTGAGGACATTGAGCCTGAGACAGCCGATCGCAAGACGATGGGAATGAGTTGTCTGATCCAGGCACGCGAGACCGACCGGCCCCAGCCCTTCATCCCACCCTGGTGGGCCAACGTCTACGAAACATGCGACGACCTCCCCTTCCGTGGTCACGAATTACCATCGTCCAACTTCTGGTGGATCGAACTTGGCGGAGAGCAGGACACCATTCACGACACTGAGACCATCCGCGACGAACTGCTCAAGGTAGCCTTCGGTGTCTGGGACCACATCAAGAACCGAGGCGACCACGGTGCTGATCACTGGGTTCTGGATTGGGTGGGCTTCCTGCCTGGGAAACGCGAGAGCCGTCGCTACGAGGGCGACGTGATTGTGACGCAGAACGATGTGCGCGCCGGGGGACACTTCGACGACCTCGTAGCCTATGGGGGATGGACAATGGACGACCACCATCCCGGCGGAATAGCCTGGAAGGGCGAACCGAACATCTTTCATCCGGCGCCATCACCCTTCGGGATCCCCTACCGGGCGCTCTACTCTCGGAACGTTACCAACCTGTTCTGCGCAGGGCGCAACATCAGCGTGACGCACTCGGCACTGAGCGCCACGCGCGTCATGGCCACGTGCGCCACCATGGGCCAGGCCGCCGGTACAGCCGCAGCGATTGCCATCCGCGAGGGCAAACTGCCCCGTGATGTGGCCCGAGACCATATCGAGGAACTGCAGCAGACGTTGATGGACGATGATTGCTACCTGCCGTGGCACCGGCGCGCGGTGGCGCCGCTGAGCCAACATGCGATCCTCTCCGCGAGTGTAGGTGACCCCGAGCCACTGCGCAACGGCCTCGATCGCCCTACCGGTGAGATGGATAACGGCTGGCTTGCCCCGTTAGGAACGTGGGTGGAGTACGACTTTGGTGCCCCCACACGGCTGAAAAGCTTGCGGTTCACTTTCGATAGCGACCTGAACCGCACCGAGAAGAACACGCCCGCCAATATCCCGCTGGACATGGTGCCAGTAGCACCACCGGCAACCCTCGTGCGCACGTTCCGCGTGCTTGCTCTCCACAGTAATGACGACTGGCACGAGGTCGCGCATATCGAGAACAACTACCAGAGGCTCGTGCGCGTCCCACTGGACACCACTGCACGTGCCCTGCGGTTTGTGCCTGAGACCACTTGGGGCGCTCCGGACGTTCACGTCTTTGCGTGGGACGTGAATTAGGATAGGATCGCCATAGGTCCAGAAGACCATGGCGGCGACATCCAGCGGAGGTGAGCGTGCAACAAGGCCCTTACATAGTCTGCCTCGAGGGAGGCGGCAGCCGGTGCCAGGCCGTTCTACTCGATACAGCGGCTAACATTCTGGCCAAGAGCCAATCTTCTGACGTCAACACCAATTTCGTTTCAGTCGAAGCGGCTCAGTCGGCCGCTCTCACTGCGGTGAGGGACGCCGTAAAGGTAGCGGGGGTTTCAGGGCTGCAGATTGCTCACTTCGCCTCGGCACTCGTTGTATCGCGGTTCGGCCCTGAGTTGTTCAGCGGCGTCATCCCCAACGCGCGCTATCACACCTATTCGGAACGTGACGTTGTTTTCGCTCGCGCCGGGCTCTACGCACCACACGGCGTGGCCATCGTCGCGGCTACGGGAGCAACAGTGTGGGCCAAGCGGGCTGACGATGGTCGCGAATTCACCGCTGGCGGCTGGGGTGCCCTCCTCGGTGACGAGGGCAGCGCCTATGCCGTGGGACTCCGAATGCTTCGCGCGGCGACCCGGCTCTACGAAGGCCGGATCGCAACCCCATCGAGGATCGTGGATGCGCTCTGCAAGCGTTTCGACTTGGATGCTTCGACCTTTCGCGGAGGCCTCTGCGACGTCGCTTATCAGAAGCCACTCACCCGGCCCGAGATCGCCGGGCTGGCTCCGATCGCCACGAAGCTGGCGCACGAGGGTGATGTCGTAGCCCTACAAATCGTCCAGCGCGTGGCCACGGATCTGGCAGATCTGGCGCTCTTCGCCGCCAGCCGCCTGTTCTCCCGAGATGAAAGCTTCGATGTCGCCATCGCCGGCGGCCTGGTGAACGCCGGCGCACTGATCCTCGACCCCCTGAGCCAGCGCCTCGCAACGATGTTTCCATACGCACGGCTGACCATTGGACAAGAGGAACCCGCGGTCGCACTTGGCCACCTGCTGCTGTACGATCTGCATTTCCTGAACGGAGGATGTTAGGACATTATGAAACTGATCGACCGGTACTTCGATGCACTTAGGGCAACGATTGACGCTGTCGCAGCGGACTCTGGTGCAATTGAGCACGCTGCGGCGCTCTGCGTTGAGGCCCTGACCCACGGAGGCGCAATCCACATCTATGACAGTGGGCACCTGGTGTCACACGAGCTCATTCGACGCGCGGGGGGATTGGCTGCGTTCAGTCGGCTGCAGTTCGGCCTTTCAATCGATAACACGGTACGAACGCGTTCGGCCCGATCCGCTGGATCAGAGAACGCTCTGAGCTATCGCTACATCCAGGCCATCTTTGAGAGCGACCAATTGCGACCGGGTGACGTCCTCTTTGTGGGCAGCGTATCGGGAAAGTCAGCAAACGTCGTCGAGCTGGCACTGCAGGCGCGCGCCCACGGCCTCAAGGTGATCGCACTCACAGCCATGGCCTATAGCCCCCAGCTTATATCCACCCACCCTTCGGGCAAACGTTTGTTCGAGGCTGCCGACCTCGTGCTCGACAACCACGCACCCTTCGGCGATGGCATGTTGACCGTCGAAGGACTCGATTACCCTGTCATCCCGGCATCCGGCATCGGCGCCGTCACCGTGCTCTGGGGCGTCGTCGCAACCATCGTCGAAGAGATGCTGGAACAGGGCTTCAAACCGTCGATCTATCCGAGTGTCAATCGGCCCAATGGCCCGGCGCTGGTAGCCCAGGTCGATGCCGAAGCGTTGGAGAAAGGATACTGACGTGCGCTACTTCGATGAGATTATCGCCCTCCTTAACGAGATTCAGGCAACCCAACACGAGGCGATGGAGCGCGCAGCGCAGGTGATCGCCAATGCCATCGCAGCCGACCACCTCGTCTATGTCTTCGGCGCCACGCACGCCGGCATCTTGGCCCAGGAGCTCTTCTACCGTGCCGGGGGCCTCGTGCCCGTGAACCCGGTCCTGCCGCCGGGCCTGGTCACGGATGTCCGCCCGGCCACCCTGACCTCCCGGTTGGAGCGTATGCCCGGCCTGGGGACAGAGATCGTGGCCGAGTCACCTATCGAAGCGGGGGATGTGCTCATCGTCCATTCGGTCTCGGGTCGCAATGCGACCGCGGTGGAATTCGCCCTGGGCGCGCAGCAGCGCGGCGCCTTCGTCATCGCGCTGACATCGGTTGGCTACTCTTCAGCCGTTCAGCCGCGCCAGCCAGGAACGCCGCGCCTCTTTGAGATGGCAGATCTGGTGCTCGACAACCGCGCACCCACCGGTGACGCGCTGATCGCTATTCCCGGGATGGCCCAGAAGGTGGGGCCCTCGTCCACCGTGACCGGTGCAGCTATCCTGAACGCGATTGTCGTCAGGGTTTCAGAGCTGCTCATGGAGCGCACCGGCGATCCGCCGGTCTTTATGAGCGCCAATCTGGACGGCGGCGACGCCTTCAACCAGCGCTGGCTGGCCCACTACAAAGGCCGCCTGACTTACCTCTAGCTGCCTTCCTCACCAAGCACCAACGGGAGTCAGCTCAATAGCATGGCGAAGAGCCGGGCGGTAGTGCCCGGCTCTTCACCATGCTACGGGCACCATCGCTGAATCCGTGGTATACTGATCGTTTGCGTCTCCGATGGCTCCGCGCCATACAAACGTTTCCTGAAAGGAGATATGATGCGGATAGGGATCGACTTCGGAACGACGAACTCCTCAGTGGCCCACTTCGACGGAACAACGCTTCAGCCGATCCAGCTAGACCCTGCCAACGAGAATCCTCGGGTGTTACCCTCGCTTATCTGGATCGACCGCGACTACCAGGTACAGATTGGGACCGCCGCAGCGACCCAGTACCTGGAGCGTGAGACTAGACGCCGCATCGTCTGGTCGCGTCGTGAACTCACGCCCATTGAGATCATTGTCGGCGGCAGCGGTTCCGGCCCGATCCGCTACTGGCACGAGGTGAGCCTCGTCACCGACATCAACGCCAATGGCCGGCTGTTGCAGTCGGTGAAGACCGCACTGCGTGACCCGCGGTACGAGGGAACGGTCATCTTTGACCACTACTACACCATCGACGAACTGATCGCCCTGGTCCTGCAGCCCATGAAGGCCCGGGCCGAAGCTCAACTGGAGGATACGTGCGACTCCGTCGTCATCGGGCGTCCGGTGCGCTTCTCCGACGACCCCGCCATCACGGCCCGTGCCGAGGAATTGCTCTATCGCGCAGCACGCATTGCCGGCTTTCAAGAGATTGCTTTTCAGATGGAACCCATCGGCGCAGCACATCTCTACCATCGCGAGGCTGCTCACCGCGAATTGGCGCTGGTCTTCGACTTTGGTGGCGGCACCCTGGATCTCACAGTCGTAGAGCTTGGCGGCGCGTTGCCACCGCGAGTGATTGCCACCCGCGGCGTCTTGGTCGGTGGCGATGATCTCGATCGACGCATCATGATCTCGCTTCTACCCTACTTCGGTGCTGGCGCCAAGGTCGATGGCGGCGTCGATTTCCCACCCGAGTTCCTTGACCAGCTGCATGCCTGGCAGACCATGCCCGAGCTTTCGCGGCCTGAGCCATTGAACAAGATCAAGCAGTACCAAAAGACGAGCGATCGGCCCAGGGCTATGCTGGCCCTTGAGACGCTGGTGACTCGGAATGTGGGATTTGAGCTCTTCCAGCAGATCGAGCGCACCAAGAAGGCCCTTACCGATAACATCGTGGCTCCCCTCAGCTATGCTCACGAACACATCGACATCCGCAAACGGCTGCTCCGTCGCGACTTTGAGGAGCTGATCCAGCCCGAGATCACACGCGTCTCCAATGACATTAGCGCCGTCCTGCGCGATGCAGGCACTCAGCCCGAGCAGATTGACGTCGTCCTCCGTACCGGTGGTACATCGCTGGTCCCTGCCTTTGTCTCGATGCTTGAGTCCATCTTTGGCCGCGACAAGGTCCGCCAAATGGATCCGCTAACCTCCGTGGTTGGCGGTATGGCGGTCGTGGCCCACGAGGACAGCCTTCAGCCACCTGAGTACGCATACCGCTACGAGAATCCATTGGTTGCGTTTTCATCCACGAGC
>JAKJAE010000074.1 GCA_022707665.1 Chloroflexota bacterium | reverse complement strand
GATCGCGTCAATCGGAACCTGGCGCAGTCCCTCCGCCTCTCCGTCCCCTGTCGGGATCAACTCCTCCAGGCCACGCCCCAATCCCCGTCTCGGCATATCCGCCCCTTCCTCTCATCACGTCAACTCCGCCCCGGACCCAACCCGCCAGGCACCGTGAAGTGCCTACCTCGTCATTATAGCAGAGATACCACACGATCCTAACCGGCAGCCCCAGAGTTGCGCGGCGTGGATCCCGGCTATCATGGAGGCAGTATCGTTCAAACCGAGCTGCATCGAAGGCCAATCGACCGCCCATTCGCCTTCTCGCTTTCTCGCCTTCTCGCTGATTCTCTGATCCCCCGGAGGTCCCCATGCCCAAAATCGCGATCATCGGAGCCGGAAGTATCGTCTTCTGCAAGACCCTGATCCTCGACATTCTCGCCACGCCGGGACTTCAGGACTCGGAGTTCGCCCTGATGGCGCCCAGCACCCGCCGCACTCCCCAGGTGGCGGCCTTCGTCGAGAGGGTCATCAAGGCCAACAACCTTCCCGCCAGCGTCTGGATCACCACCGACCGGCGCGAAGCTGTGCGAGATGCCGACTATGTCATCGCCACCTTCCAGATCGGCGGAATGGACGCCTACGAGGCGGACTATGCCATCCCGTTGCGCTATGGCGTCGACCAGTGCATTGGCGACACGCTCGGCCCCGGTGGGATCTTCCGGGCGCTCCGCAGCATCCCGGTAATGATGGACCTGGCCCGCGATATGGAGGCGCTGTGCCCCGGGGCGACCTTGCTCAACTACGTCAACCCGATGGCCATGGTGTGCTGGGCCCTGGGCTCGACGAAAGTCCCCTTTGTCGGACTCTGCCATGGCGTGCAGACAACGATGGACCTGATCTCGGGCTATGTCGGAGTGCCCAAGGAGGCAATCGACTTCCTCTGCGCCGGCATCAACCACATGGCCTGGTTTCTCAAGCTGGAACATGCGGGCCGGGATCTCTACCCACTCCTGCGCGAACGCTTCGAACTGCCCGAGTATTACGTCAACGAGAAGGTACGCGGGGAGGTCTTCCGCCACTTTGGCTACCTGATGACCGAATCGACCGGCCATCTCTCCGAATACGTGCCCTATTTCCGCAAGAACCGGAAGGCGCTCGACCTCTACTGCGATGAGCCAGGCTTCGGTGGCGAGAGCGGCGCAGCCTTCACCTTCGGCAAGCACGTCGCCGACAAATACACCGGCACTGAGCTTCTCGCCGCAGAACCGGTGACGCTGCCCCCACGCTCGATCGAATATGGCTCCTACATCATCGAAGCGTTGGAGACCGGGCGCACGTTCAGGCTGAACGGCAACGTCATCAACCGTGGCATGATCACCAACCTGCCCGCCGACTGCTGTGCCGAAGGCCCGATCTACGTCGACCGGTTGGGATTACACCAGACGGTCGTCGGGGATCTCCCACCGCAGTGCGCGGCGCTCAACCTGACCAACATCAACGTACAGCGGCTCGCCGTCGAAGCCGCGCTGACCGGCGATCCCGAGCACATCGTCCACGCCTGTGCGCTCGACCCGCTGACCGGGGCCGTGCTCACGCTCAAGGAGATCCGCGACATGGTCGCCGAGATGCTGGATGCGGAGCGAGCCTGGCTGCCGCAGTTTGCCGGGAAGACACTACGCTCGACGCCAACGATTGCCATCCCCGCGAACGTTCAGCGCGCCAAGGTCCCCGTCGACCCCGCGCTGGCGATCATGGCCCGGTTCGAGGAGCTGGGGCAGTAAACACCAAAGCCACAACAGGACACACAACGAGATCCCCGGTCCCAGGTTCGGCATTCGCCCAACCGTAGATCATCACGTCAGCCGCGCCTCCATGTTCAACTGCGGCTACGTTCGGCCTGAGGACACCACAACCCCAAGTCCAGACATACGTTGTAACCCTGATGACTAACCCGTGGGAAGTTATACCCACAAACGTAGACTCCGTATCAATAGAACGGATTTCGTGTTACAATAAACTCACATGGTATAACGTATGAGGTGCACAGTGTATACTGCCAGAGTTTCAGCCAAGGGATGGATCGTGATCCCCAAGGACCTTCGCGAGAAGTACGGGATCGGGGCTGGGGAACGCATTCAGATCGTGGAGTACGGGGAGATCCTGGCCCTGGTGCCCGTGCCGGAAAACCCGGCGCAGGCGCTCTACGGTCTGCTCCGGGACGGACCCTCGCTGACAGCCAACCTGCTGCGAGAACGGGCAAAGGAACGGGCGCGAGAGGATGGGGCCGATGACTGAGTCGTGGGTTCTCGACAGCTACGCAGTTCTGGCCCTGCTTCAGGAGGAACCCGGGAGCGATGAGGTACTACAGCGACTGGAGCAGGCGCAGCAGGGAGAAGCGCGGGTGCTGATGACCTGGATCAACGTCGGCGAGGTGGTCTACATCGTGGAGCGGGAACGGGGAAAGAGCATGGTCCATAGAGTCCTGGGGATGTTGGAGGCTACAGCCCTGGAGATAGTGGATGCCGGTCGAGATCTGACGTTACTTGCCGCAGAAATCAAGGCTAAGCACCCGCTGGCCTATGCCGATGCCTTTGCGGCAGCATTGGCAATCCAGGAGCGGGCTACCCTGATCACGGGGGACCCGGAACTCAGACAGATGGAGGGACGCGTACGGATCCACTGGCTCCCACGGGCCTCTTGACGACCAAAAACAGAAAGCGCCTACCGGACTATGGCCCGGTAGGCGCTTCGTTGACTCCAGCACAGTTCGCGGACTGCTAGCCAAGTTCAGGCTCAGCCGTAGATAGGTCCGTAGCTCGCGCAGGCGCGGAAGTCAGCTCCCATAGGATCCTGAGCGCCGAAAGCCGTCCACGCGCTTGGGCGATAGACCTGCTCCTCGGGCACGTTGTGCATATACACCGGGATGCGCAGCATCGACGCCAACGTGATCAGGTCCGCACCAATGTAGCCGTAGCTGATCGCGCCGTGGTTGGCGCCCCAGTTGTTCATCACTGAGTAGACGTCGCGGAACGGACCCTCGCCCGTCGTCCGCGGGACGAACCAGGTGGTGGGCCAGGTCGGGTCTGTGCGCGCATTGAGCGTCTCGAAGACGCTCTCGGGCAGCTCGACGACGACGCCTTCTGCGATCTGCAGCGCCGGGCCAAGTCCCGCCACCCAGTTGAGGCGCGACATCGTCACCGGCATGCCGCCCCGCGACCGGAAATGGCTCGACCACCCGCCACCGCGGAAGTAGCCCGTGTTGCCCGGGAACCACGTGGTCGCGTCCAGGCATGCCTTCGCATCCTCAGCGGTGACGTCCCACCACTGCTTCATCGCCGGCTTGCCGTCGAACATCTGCTGGCCTGTCGCATCCAGGGCCGTCGAACCGGAGTTGATCAGGTGCAGGAAGCCCCCGGCTGCATCGCCGGTCAGCTCGTACCCAGTCACCCGCTTCACCGCCTCGGGGCTCCAGTAGGTCCGCACGTCGGAGAAAATCTGCGCGCGCCCGGTCAACAGATGGCCAAACAGCATCGAGATGCCGTTGAGCGCGTCGTTCTCGGTGGCGACCACATAGGGCTGGCGGATGCCGTTCCAGTCGAAGGAGGAGTTGAGGATCGCCTCCATGAAGTCGCCGTTGGGGAAGTGGTCCGTCCACTGGCGCTGGCCCTGGAACCCGCTGGCAATCGCATTGTGCCCCATGGCCTCCTCGCCAAAGCCCAGCTCAGCCAGGCGCGGGTTGCCGATCATCATGTCACGGGCGATCATCGCCATCTTGACCGACAACTCCCAGTCGGTGTCCTTCTGCTGGCGCGTGCGCTGGGTCTCGGGCGCATTGTGGTCCTCGCCCTCGTGGCAGCGTTCCTTGACCCACGCCATCGCCGCCTTGAACTCCTCGGGATCGTAGATCCCCTCTTCGAAGCGGCGCACGAACTCGGTCATATCCACCGACTCGGCGCGCATGCCCAGGTACTGCTCGATGAACGGCTGTTGCACGATCGATCCAGCGATGCCCATCGACACACTACCCATCGAGAGATACGACTTGCCGCGCATTCGGGCCACGGCAAGGCCGGCTCGCGCAAAACGTAGGAGCTTCTCCTGGACGTCTGCGGGAATCGTGGCGTCGCCCGCGTCCTGCACATCACGGCCATAGATCGTGAAGGCGGGCAGACCCTTCTGGGTGTGGGCCGCAGCCACCGCCGCCAGATAGACGGCGCCCGGTCGCTCGGTTCCATTGAAGCCCCAGATGGCCTTGGGGATCAGCGGATCCATATCCATCGTCTCGGACCCATAGCACCAACACGGGGTCACCGTCAGCGAGAGACCGACGTTCTCCTTGCTGAACTTCTCAGCAGCCATCGCCGCCTCGGCTGCGCCACCGATGCACTGGTCGGCAATCACGCACTCGACCGGTAGGCCGTTGGGGTGTCGCAGGTTCTCGCTAAGGAAGCGGGCGACGTTCTTCGCCATCCCCATCGTCTGATCCTCGAGCGATTCGCGCACGCCCCTGCGGCGCCCATCGATCGTGGGTCGGATGCCGATCTTGGGCATCGAACCGATCAACCGGTTCTGCGGCGGGTTCATCTTGAATCCTCTTGCGTCTGCCATAGATCCTCCTGTCTTGATAAGCTACACGATTTCGACTGTGTGAGCACAGGTCGCGGAAGCAACCGCGTCTCACGGATGACAACGTTACCACATCCGGCATGACGAAACAGCGTCGTTAGGTCATCCGCGCTGCAATACCCTATTTAAGCATCAAGGCGTGCGAATGTCAAACAACGATCATCTTCGAGTGGGCACCCCAATACTGGTGATAAGGGTCGTAGTACAGCGCGTTGTAGTCATATAACCCTAGCCCCGCCTCCTTACACGCGGTTGCGCTCGCCGCAACCCAAGCGCTCCTGGTGATAGCATGGTCACCGTGCCTTGCCCAAGGTCCAGTCCCCTAGTCCATCACCAGGAGGTTCTGCCATGCTATCGGAGTTGGTAAGGTTCCGCAATTGGCTGCACCGCCGCAGCCCGGCCGCCAGCACCCCTCGCCACTACGCCCACGATCTCCAGCGCTTCTTCGCCTGGTGCGACAAGCCCCCCGATGCCGTCACTGTCCGTGATATCGACGCCTTCATCCAACACAGTCAGGCCCTAGGTCACGCTGTGGCTACCATCAACCGCCGTCTGGCCGCCCTGCGCGCCTTCTACGCCTTCCTCGACCTCACCAGCGATGCCGCGCCCGGCTGCCCCGTCATCCCCCGCCGTCACTTCATCCACCAGGGCGGCTGCCTCCCCCGCGATCTGCAGGACGAGGATGTCGCCCGGCTCTTCGCCGCCATCGACAGCGCTCGCGACCGCGCCATGTTCCTCCTCATGCTGCGTTGCGGTCTGCGCGTCAGCGAAGTCCACGCCCTCTCGGCCCCCGATCTCTTCCTCGGCCCGCGCCGCGACGCACTCCCCAGGCTCTGGATCACCGGCAAGGGCAGCGTGCAGCGCGTCGTCTACCTCTCCCCGCAGGCCCTCAGTGTTCTCCAGACCTGGCTCGCGGTCCGTCCCGCCGCGGCTGACCCGGCCGTCTTCCTCAGCCGCCGCGGCCAGCGCCTCAGCGTGCGCGCCATCCAGGAGTGCTTCGCCCGTTACGCCCGGCTAGCCAACGTTGCCGCCTCATACCACCAGCTTCGCCATACCTTTACGCGACACCTCCTCGAAGCTGGGATGCCCGTCACCTCGATCCAGAAGCTGCTGGGCCACCGGCGCCTGCGCACCACTCAGGTCTACCTGCACATCTCCGACCGCCAACTGCAGGCCGACTACCAGGCCGCCATGACCCTCATCGCCCAGCGCCTGGCGCTCCCCGAAGGGGGTGCCGCATGAGCCCCCGCACCGACCCACGCATCCGCCTCTCCGATCCCGCCCTCACCCCCTTCGGCGCCTGGCTCCCCGCCAACCGCAGCTTCTACGACTGCTTCCGCCGCTGGCTCAAGGACGGCGGCTACGGGTCTGCCGCCCTCAGGATCTACGGCGCCGCGGCTCGCCTGGCCCTCGGCCTCCTCGCCAAGCCCTACTGGCAGCTCGTGCTTCCCGACGACCTGGACACCGTGCGCCGCCATCTGGTCGAGCACTACGCCCCTTCCACCCAAGCCGACTACGCCAAGGGGCTCCGCAAGCTCGAGGCCTACCTGCGCCTGCGCTGTCGCCGCTCTGCCCGTCCCGACGAGCCCAACTGGCCCTACTTCGTCGGCTCCCTCCCGGCGTGGCTGGCCGACGACGTGCGCGCCTTCGTGGCCCACCGGCGCCGCGCCTGGGTCCACGAGCAGCGTCTCAAGGCCACCCACAGCCTCCTCAGTCACCTGACGCTCTTTCTGCGCTGGGCGGCACAGACCACCCCGCTGACCACCGTCGAGGCGCTCACGCCCGCACTGTGGTTCGACTACGTCGACGCACGTCTCGCTGCCGCAGTCAGCCCCGCCACGCTCAACGGTCAGCTCGCCGAGCTCCATCACTTCCTGCAGTTCCTCGCGGAGCAAGACCACCCCGTCTGCAAGCGCTTGCTGCGGGTCGAGGGTCTCCCCCAGCCCGCGCGCCTGCCCCGCGACGTGCCCCTGACCCACGTGCGCCGCTTGCTGGCTGCCGTGGAAGCCGCAGCTGCCACCTCCCACGCCGGGATCGAGCGTTGCGGCACCATGGACCGCGCCTGGGTGTGTCTGATGCTGTACTCCGGGCTGCGTACCGGCGAGGTGCGCCGCTTGCAGTGTGTCGATCTCGACTTCGACGCCCTGCGCTTGCGCATCGAGCAGTCCAAGGGGCTCCAGGACCGCACCGTGCCCCTCAGCCAGGCGACCGCGGAAGCGCTGCGGACGTATCTGCCACTCCGCGGCCCAGCCGACGGCGACCACGTCTTCCTCTACCGCCACCAGCCGCTGAGTGTGAGCTACTGCTACGAACGGCTGCGCACCTACGGGGAACAGTGTGGCGTAACCATCACCCCGCACCAGTTGCGCCACACCTGCGCTACGTTGTTGCTCAACGCGGGCGCTCCGATCCTGACCGTACAGACGATCCTCGGACACCGCCACATCGATACCACCCTGGGCTACGCCCGGCTCTACGATGGTACTCTCGCCCACGACTACTACGCTGCTATGCAGACGGTGGAGCAGAACGTAGAAGGGGAAAGCTCCGAAGAGCCGGCTGCACCGCCTGTGATCGACGCGCTGATCGCGATGGTCGACGACCTGCAAGATGGCACGCTCTCCGATACCCAGCGTGAAACGGTATGCGAACTCCGCGCGGCGCTCCTGTCATTGTCGGGCTAACGGCGTCCTCGATCGCCAGTTGACCGGTCACGTTGGGCTTCGCTTCCGTTTGCTTCAGGGGGGAGCAGGTAGCTGTTCCCCCCTGAAGTGATCCCCTCAGTCGCGGGGCGCCTCTCCGGTCATTGCATCGATCCGGAAATCACACAGTACCTCACCCAAGCCGTTGGAGCCAGGCGGGTAACACAATGTCCGCCAATCCGCGCCCGAGTAGAGCAGCCGGACATAGCAATCATGGATACCAAGGTAGGCAATCTGTTGGTCGGCCAAAGAAGCTATCTTGCTCAACCCACCGCCCTGAGTCAAGCTGATCGCCTGGGCCCGACCATAGTAAGGAATAGGATCTGAAGTTCTGAGCGACATAGTAGCTTCTGAAATATCCACTCCCACCGTCGCCAGTATGGCCCAATCCCTGTCCAGCCCCCAATATCGCTCTATGTAGTTGAAGTACATAATCCCATCCAAAGTCACAAGGCTTGTTCTGGTCCCCTTGTATTCGAAAGAGGTCAATATGGCGTCTGGCAGTTCACAATATGCCAGCTCTGTTGCGCTGGCAACAATACCCTCGAAGTTGCCTACTGGATCCACTGGAACATCGTCTGTCTCCACAGGAACGTCATAGAACTCGACAGGGACATGTCTCCTACCGATGCCGCAAGAGACACCGACGAGCACAGTGACCAATGCGAGCGCAAAGCCGTGAGTGCATCTCATTGTCCCGAACTCCATCTCAGGTACTCATCCAATGTGGTCCGATCGTATCCACCTTTCTGGAGCCAGTACTCAAAACGCTGCTGAGTCATCTCCGCGTAGAAGTAGTCAGTCCAGCCCAAGTTGTAGGCAGTCAGCACTAGCCGTTGCTGTTGCTCCAGGCTCAGTGCCGAGAATCCCTGAACGGTTGAAAGTTGGTCTGAGAGGTACTGAAGCATTCCAGCCACGTATTCCACAGACGTTTCACGACCTAGCAATGCCGCACGGCGTTCGAAGTCTCCATTGCGGGGTGTAACATATCCGAGCTCTTCCAGTTCGCGGGCGCGGCGAAGTTGCATCTGCCCTGGACCAAGTGAAGCCATATCGCCGAAATGCAGGCTCACCGTAGACCAGCTTTCGGGCAGGCAGCTCTGAAGGCCCTCCGCGAGGTTAGCCAAGACACCAGGCTGGCTGGTTGGCCAGATCGTTAGTGCTCTCCGTTCGACGGCAGCGCTCTCGTGGCGCAGTACGGCGCCCACAGATACCGGGTCGACCGAATGCGCCGCTGCCTCGCGCTCGATCACATCGGCCACATCGGTGACCAGACCGCCACCGAGCTGGTCGCGTCGTGCACGATCCATCCAGCCCACACGGGAGATGGCGTATTCCGAGCCAAGTCTTGCCGTGGTCGCTCCTGCGAGAACTATCAGGAAAGCGAGCGGACTATGGCCATCGGGATCGGTGTATCTGACAGGATTCCCCAGCACATAGCTGTACCGGTTGAGGTTTTGCGGATTCCCGGGATCCGGTACAATCGAGTCAGGACTGGTCCACCGGGCAAGCACGGGATCGTACCAACGAGCGCCCATCTGGTACAACCGCGTGTAAGCCTCCTCCCGCTGACCTGTATACCTCCGGTCGGTCCCCACCGTCCCCGTGGTCCAGCGCGTCTCCCCGTACGGGTAGTACGCATCTCTCCCACCACCGCACGGCTCGCGTTCGTCGTCAGGCTGGCAGACCCCAGATGATCTCCGTGAATCCAGGTCAGCGTCCCTCCCACCCGCATCGCCACCCGCTGAGAGCCCAGATAATAGTACTTGGTCACCACCCCTGTCGTCAGGTTCTTCTCGTAGTGCGCTCCCACGTACACCGTTGTCTGCCCGCCCGCCACCTTCTTCACAAGCACCCCGTCCCCGTCATAGACGTAGCTCGCCAGCACCGTGCTCCCCTGCTTGACCTGCACCAGCCGGTTCTCCGCGTCGTACACCAGCGTATAGGTCGTGCCGCTCAGCACCCGCGTCACCATGTTCCCGTTGGCGTCGTACCCGTAGCTCCCACCGTTGCTTGTCCCCGTCACCGCGTGCGGTCGCACGCTGCTTGCCCCTGACGCCGGGTAAGTGTAAGTCCCCACGTCGCTCTTGCCCAGCAGGTTCCCGATCGCGTTGTAGGTGTACACTTGCGTGTACCCCAGTGCCCCGTCCACCTCCGCCCGCACCAGCCGGTCCAGCCCGTCGTACCCGTACGCCCCTCTCTCGGTCCCTCCCCATTCCCGGTAGGCGTCCAGATACGTGTTCCCCACCTGCGTCCAATGTCGGAACCGCCACCCCTTCCCCGCCGCCATCGCCTGCGTGTAGCGCGCGTACGTCGTCGCATCGTTCTCCGCGACCACCTCCACCACGAACCCACTCGCGTCGTCCACTGTGATGCGCAACACGTACCACGTCCCCGCCTCGAACGCTCCGATCAGGTCCTGCGGGTACACCCATCCCGCTCCGTCGTTGTACTGCACGTAGATCTTCCCCGCATGCACGTTCACTCCGAACCGCCGGTACACGCCCACGTCATTGCTCTCGATCGCCACCACGCTGGTGGTGTCCGCCCGGTCGCCCTTGAAGCGCACCTGTAGGGCTTCGCCGCTCGTCAGGCTGTAGCTGCTGCGGTAGAAGCTCGCGTCCCAGTTCGTCCCCGTCCCCGCGTTCTTCAGCACATTGTTGGCGTCCCACCCGGCATACGGCACCGTCTGGTGCGCGCTGAACACCCACGCGGCCGTGTTCTTGCTGTCGAAGCTGTCCGCGAACGTCACCCCCCGCTGCTCGTCCACCCGCAGCACGTTCCCCACCCGGTCGTAGGCGTAGCTCAGGCTCAGCTTGTCTCCCACCTGCAGCCCCACCAGCCGCCCACTCGCCGAGTTCGTGGTGTAGGTCGTCACCATCCCGTTGCCCAAGGTGAGCTGCGCCAACGCTCCCGTCGCCTGGTACACGGCGCTGCTCACGTAGCTGCTGCTCCCGCTCAGGCTCACCGGCTGCGTCGCCGCGTTGTACGCCGTGGTCACCACCTCCCCATCCGGGTACGTCGTCGTCACCACCCGGT